>DAOUXC010000329.1 GCA_030666795.1 Desulfobacteraceae bacterium | reverse complement strand
GAGTCCTATATGCTAGGCCCTTCCAAATTCCCCCCTCTAACGGTTCGGACCAATGATCCCGGTTTTCACTATACCACCAGCCCTTTCCAGGGACCCATCATAGGGAGGGATCACCCTTACGACGAGGGCCCGATGCTGCTCAATGTGGTTTATCTGACTGGGACCCGAGACCGGCGCAAGGCTGCTTACGGCGTTTAGGGGAACAAGACCCGCCTTGGGGGTTTGAATCATGATATGATCAAAATCCTGCGTCCTTCTGAGTGTGTCATCCTCTCCCTTGAGGACAAGGTCTATCTCTTCTCCTTCAAACAGGTAGTCATCCACTTTGGTCCCGTCCAAAAGCACATCCAGTGTAATCCCTATATCAGATGCGGTGAGTCCCACCTTGGAGGCCCGCTCCCTGTCAGGCACCACCTGGATCTCCGGATTACCGAGATCAAGGCTCGGGATGGGCCGGGCCTGAGACCCGGGGATGAGCTCCTTTGACTTAAAAAAGATCTCCCTGCCCAACCCGATCAACTTATTGAGATCAGGTCCCGTAATCTCCACATCAATGGAGCGACCTTCACCGATACCCCTCGCGAATAGATTAGCCTGTTGGACAATGGGATACGCACCTGGAATTTTTGCCAAAAAACCCTGTAACACGGGAATGAGTTCTCTCACACGACCGGGTACCCTGGAGTCACATCCCATAAAGACATTTCTGGCCCTGGCAACAAAGAAGAAATCTTCAACAGGAGGTCCTTTGAGTTTCATGGCATCCTGTGATCCCGGATCGGCCTTCCAGTAAGGTCTCATGTCTGTCGCGACCCTATCGGCAATCTCTCCTAATTGCTTATTATTATATCCGGGCGGCGGCAAAAGCATACCAAAAACGAAGTTCCTGTTTCCTTCCGGAAGATATTCCGCCTCGGGAATCAGAATAATAGCGGCCCCCGCGGCCATACACGTGAGGACCAATACAGTCACCACCCTGCGCCATACTGTTTTAAGTAACCAGGAGACAAGCCAGACAATGAAAGCCGCTATCTTTGTTCCCAAGACGTGCAGAATTCTGTTGAATCCCCTGGGGGCACCCCTTCCTTTTAGAATCTTTGCCGACATGGACGGGATAACCGTTACGGAAACCAGAAGGCTCAGAAAAACGGCACTGGCAATGGCAATGGCAATATCGCGAAAGAGCTGGCCGGCCTCTTCTTCCATAAAAACCACCGGAACAAAAACCGCTATAGTAGTGAAGGTGGAGGCCACAACAGCTCCCACCACCTCTCTTGTACCATTTAGCGCGGCCTCAAATCTGGACTCACCGGATTGATAGTGCCTGAAGATATTTTCAAGCACCACAATGGAACTGTCCACTACCATTCCTATGGCGAAACTCATCCCTGCCAGAGTGATTACATTGATATTGCGTCCAAAGAGGGTGATCAGGAGAAAGGTGCCGATAATGCTGATAGGAATCGTCGTCGTGACGACCAGGACGCTGGAAACGTTCCTGAGAAACAGGAGCAAAACAATAACAGCTAAAAAACCCCCAAAAAATATATTCTGGCGGACCCTTTTGATGGAGGAATAGATATAATCCGTTGAATCATAAACCTGTTTGAGTTCTAAACCACGATGAACAAGATACTCCTTATTGAGATCTCTGATGGTCTCCTTTAATCGGCCCATGACCGTGAGAACATTGGCTCCCACTGTTTGAATCACCCTAAATACAAGTGTCTCATAATCATGCTGTCTGACAATCACATCCCCGTCGTCAAAACCCATGATAACCTTGGCCACATCACCGATCGTAATTGGGGCGTCATCTACACGTTTGATAACAACGGCTTCCACCTCTTCAGGGGACCGGTATTCCCCCAAGACCCGCAGGATATATCGTCTCTTTCCTTCATCGAAATCACCCGCACTGGTGTTTTTGTTCTCCCTTTGAAGGGCCGAGACCACGTCCTGGACAGTCAATCGATACAATGCAAGGATATCCGGCTTCAGAATAACCTGGAGTTCCCTTTCACGGCCGCCTAATACCTCCACAAGACCCACATCGGGTACCCTTTCCAGGCGAGGTTTGATGAAATTTTCCGCATAGGACTTTTCAAACTCTATTCCTGAAGTATCACTCCCGGTCTTCTTTAAAATGATATAGGCGATAGCCTGTCTTTGTTCGCTGGCAGAGATGATGATGGGTTTTTCTACATTTTCAGGGTATTCGGGAACCAGGTTTAATTTATTGGACACCTTTAAAAGGGCGGCATCCATATCTGTTCCAATCTCAAAGGTGAGCGTAATATTTGCGCTGCTGTCCCTGCTCTCGCTTTCCATCTCCAGGAGACCCTCAAGGGTCTTGAGTTTGTCTTCCTGGGGTATAATAATATCTTTTTCCACTTCCTCTGGGCTCGCCCCGGACCAGACGGTCTTGACACTTATCTTAGGTTTTTCCACGTCAGGGGTAAGCTGTACCGGCACCCTGAAAAAGGAAATAAACCCGAACAGGATGATAAGGATGGCGCCCACAGTAACGGTAACAGGCAGCTTTATGGAACGATCAATTATTCCCATGGCAATAAATTTGTAATTTAGTTCTGATAACCTCACCCTGTTGATGGACCTTTTGCGAGCCCATCAATTTTTTCCCGGTTCCTCAATAAATCTTACTTCTTGCCCCGAACTGAGTCTCTCGTTTCCCTCAACAACCACCATCTCACCCCCAGTCAGTTTTCCCCTTACAACAACAAGGCTTCCATAGGCACGGCCCTTGTCGACCGATACCGACAGGGCCTTCCCGTCCCTGACAACAAATACATGGTGGCTGTCCCCGCTGGTGACAACCGCGTCCTTATTAATCAAAAGGGCCTCATAAGGTGCTCCCACGGGGAAACTCACTTTGCATGACATCCCCGCAAAAATGGAAAGATCTTTATTTGCTAAACTGATTTCCACGGGGAAGGTCCTGGATTTTTCGTTTCCTTCCGGAATGATATCCCGGACAAATCCTTTTCTTGTCTTATTCCCGGGAAGAAAGTCGAATTCCAGATCCACATGTTGCCCTTTTTTCAGGAAATGAACATATCTATCCGGCACCGGGACCATTACCAGGATAGGGTTGATCTCTATAATGCTGACAACCTCGTCCCCTTTTTTCAGCCATTGCCCCACCTGGGTATGCTCCGCCACCACAAACCCTCCAAACGGTGCCGAAATAACACATTTCTCAAGTCGGTATTGTATCAACTCTATCCTGGCCTTCAATGCCATTATCTTTTTACTTGAGGCATTGGCGGTGTAAAGCGCATCATCATAGGCCCTGCTGGAAATGCTTTTCTTTTTAAGCAGTTCTTTGCTTCTTGTGAGCTCTGAGAAGGCATTTTCATAATTTTCCTTTGCCTCCGCGAGGTTGGCCTCCGCACTCTTGAGTTCAAGCAAGAGAGGTTTCCGTTCCACCCTGACCAGCACATCTCCCTTTTTTATCTTCTGCCCCTTTGTCACGGGAAAGTGTTTTACAAGGCCTTCAATCTCCGGGGCCACAATGCTTTTTCTATTAGGCATGGCTGTACCGATAAGGGCGATTACAGGCCTCACTTGTTTTTGAGCCACTATTTCCACCCTCACGGGCGAGGCATTTTTTTTGGCACTTTGACCCATGACTTCGGAAAATGGAAAAAAGCCTCCGATCAAAATAGAAAGCACAAAAAAGATATAGAAATGACAAAAAATATTGCGTGAGAAATAGTGCTTTTTCATAATCCTTTACCTGTCACTTTTTTCTAACAAGAATTACCGTACAAAGCATAATATCGTTTGAAATCCCCCCTGGCCCCCCTTTAGAAAAGGGGGGGAAGTTTTTAATGTCCCCTTTTTCCAAAGGGGAAATACTCTAATGTCCCCCTTTTCCAAAGGGGAAATACTCTAATGTCCCCCTTTTCCAAAGGGGAAATACTCTAATGTCCCCCTTTT
>DAOUXC010000095.1 GCA_030666795.1 Desulfobacteraceae bacterium | reverse complement strand
GAAGACCAAATCAGACAATATGTTCGTTTGCAAGTCCATAAAGATCGAAAATTAGATCAAATGAAATTATGGAAATAATAATCTGACCCTTTTAGGGTCACCATCATGCCACCCCTTTTAGGGGTGGTTATTGACTTTTATTTTTGCGTATTTTGCGCCTTTTTGCATGCCCTGTGGAATGCAAAGCCTATTCCTCTGGGGCGGCTATATGAAAATCGGCTTTTCAATAGGAAGCCTTTGATCCTTCAATTTTCAATAGTCAATATTCAATTACTTTGGGGAGGCATCAATGAAACTGAAAGAAGCCCTGGAAAAAAAGAGATTTGTGGTTACCTCCGAAGTCCAGACACCCGTTGATGAGGAACCGCAGGCGCTCATAAAACGTCTGGAATTAGTGCGAGGTCGTGTGGACGGCGTTACCGTACCCGAGATGGAAATCGAAGGGATTGTGGGTGACAGCATCAAGACATGTGATCTCCTTAAGAAGAACCGTTTCGAGTCCATATACCAGACCACCACACGGGATAAGAGCCGTCCTCAACTGCAAAAGGACCTTTTGCTCGCCCATGAAACGGGCGTTGAAAACCTGCTCGTGTTCACGGAAGATTATCGCATTACCGGGGACAGCCTCCAGGAGATGATGTTTTTTCATGTGGATTCAGGCAAATTGTCTTCGGTACTGGAGCACATGCGAGAAGGGCAGACAGTTGATGGTAAAGAGCTTCCAAAAAAGGCGGAATTTGTCCTGGGTTCCGGTGTTGAGTCCGGTTGGGGGAAGAATGTACCGGACCTTGAAATGAAAGAGATGGAAGAGATGACCAGGATTGGTACCGGCTACTTTTTGTCCACCCCGGTATTTGACGTGGAAAGATTTGAAAAGTTCCTGAAGCAGGTCAATACTTTTGGTATCCCTGTAATTGCGGAGGTCATGATTCTGAGAACCGCGGGCATGGCCCAGTTCCTTAACCGGCATTTCAAGTCGGGGTTGGTGCCGGACTGGATAATAAGGAAATTAGCGAGTGCGCCTGACAAGCAGAAGGCCAGCATAGAGGTCTTTGCCGATACAATAAAGGGTCTCAAGGACCTGTGCCAGGGAGTTCACATTATCACCATAGGGGGGGAAGAAAAGCTGAGGCACTATCTTGATGCGGCTAAATTGAGATGAAAAGGAGCCGGCTACTTGGAAGACATCACGCTGACCATTAACGGGAAAAATATCAGTTGCCCTTCGGGGACCAGCATCCTGGAGGCCGCAAAGCAGAAGGGAATAAAGATCCCTACGCTCTGTTATCATCCTGATCTTGAACCCTTCGGCGCCTGTCGCCTCTGTCTGGTTGAGGATGAAAAGACCGGGCGTCTTATGGCCTCATGTGTCACGCCCGTTGCCCCCAATATGACCATCCTAACGGATTCTCCCACCATTAAAACGCACCGGACAAATATTATCCGCCTGATGCTGGCCAATCACCCTGAGTCCTGCATCGTATGCAGCCAGGGAAACAGGTGTGAGTTGAGACAGATTGCCGCTGATTTAGGCGTGGGCGAAACAGACCTCTATCCCATGCCCCATTATACCGGTCTTGAGGCGGCAAACCCATTCATTGTCCGGGACCTGAGCAAGTGTATCCTGTGCGGTAAGTGTATTCGCGCGGACCACGAACTGGTTGTGGCCGGTGCCATTGATTACAATCTCAGGGGTTTTAAATCCCGCCCTGCCACGCTCTATGATATGCCCCTGGAGAGGTCCGTTTGCACCTTCTGCGGGACCTGTTTATCCATGTGTCCCACAGGCGCCCTGTCTCTTAAAAATGAACAATATGTGGGTTCTCCGCAAAATGAGTCAAAGACCATCTGTGGTTTCTGCGGTGTTGGTTGTTCTATTGTGATGGGATCGGTTGACGGCCGGGTCGTGGAAGTAAATCCCTCACATGAACAAGAGACGGTTAATGGTTCAACATTGTGCGTGCGTGGGCATTTCGCCCATGACTTCCTCAACACAAAGGATCGTTTGACCCAACCCATGATGAGCCATAACGGCGAATTAACCCCTGTTTCATGGGACGAGGCCCTGGATATCGCGGCCAAACAGCTTGTGGACATCAAGAAAAAATACGGGCCACAGAGTGTGGCCTTTATCGGGTCTTCAAAATGCACCAATGAGGAAAACTACCTTTTCCAGAAGATTGCCAGGGTCCTTTTTGAGACAAATAACGTGGATAACGGCGGTTATATGTCAGGCAGGGCTGTTCTCAATCGGGTTGAAAAGCGGATGGATGGAGGGTATCGCATAAACCCCCTGAGTAACATTGATAAGGCAGAGGCCATTGTTTTATTAGGTGCGGACCCCGGCCACTCGGTCCCTGTGATGAGCTATTATGTCAAAAGGGCCTCGAGAAAAGGGACACCCTTGATAGTGGTCGATCCTAAAAAAACGGAGATGGTACCTTTTTCCTCAGTGTGGCTGAACCTTATCCCACAGTCCGACTCTCAATTAATCAATGGTCTTGCGGCCATGCTGTGGAAGAAAAATTCCTTTGATGCCGCTTTCATAGATCGTTTTACCGAGGGTTTTGACGTCTATTGTGAAGGCCTTAAGGGTCTCAATATAGAAACGGTTTGCCGGGACACCGGGCTAACCATGGGGGCTATGGAAAAAACCGCGGACCTGTTGGCAGGTAAAAAGATCGCTTTTGTGTGCGGAAACGGGATTCTTAAACAAAGGTACGGAATACATTCCATGAATGCCCTTTTAAATCTTTTACTGATGACCGGAAGCCCTGGGTCCGAACGCGGGGGGCTTTACATTCCCGCGAGGGAAAACAACCAGGTGGGGGCATGGGATATGGGGGCCGTACCCGATGCCCTGCCGGGCCGCCGGGATCTCGGCATTGAATCCGAGAGAAAGGACTGGGAGAGGGCGTGGCAGGCAAAGATATCACCCGACAGGGGACTCGACGTGATCCGCATGATCGAGGAGGCGGAGAAGGGTTCTCTCAAGGCATTGTATATCATGGGAGAAAACCCTCTTCGAAGTCTTCCCCGGCCCGAACGCGTGCGAAAGTCCTTAGAGCGGCTGGATTTTCTGGTGGTTCAGGATATCCTTTTAAGCGAAACCTGCAAAATTGCGAATGTAGTATTGCCGGGTGCCGCGTTTTGTGAAAAGGCGGGTTCTTTTACAAACATGGAGGGAAAAATACAACCCTTTGAGCCCGTGGTCGCCCCTTTGGGTGAGGCTAAGGCCGATTGGGAAATCCTCGATCTTCTGGCAGGCAAAATGGGTTCTACGCAACATTATGGCTCCCTGGAAAAGGTAAAGACCGAAATTGCCCGGTTCATACCCATGTACCGGGATCTGGACGGACATGAAGGTCCGGGCTGGGTCGGGAATAAGGGCGACAGGAGACTTTTTAACCCGGACGGAGAAGGGACATTGATCCCTTTTACACCTGTTGTTTCAATTGAGCACAAGGATATTAATGATGAGTACCCCTTTACGGCCATCTTGGGGTCTCAACGTTTTCATCTGGGAAGCGGTACCCGGACCGGGCAATCGGATCGCATTCGCGACTATGGTGTTAAAGGGGAGATAGAGTTGTCCCTTGAGGACGGTGCACGTCTGAATGTGCAGGACGGAGATAGTGTTCGAGTGGAATCCGAACACGGGTTTATCGAGAGAGAGATCAAATTGGAAAAGGGCTTAAGCGAGGGATTCATTTTTATACCTGTTGCCTTTAATGCCAATGACGCCATGAACCTTATCGGGTTGACCCGGTTGGGAGGGCCTGATTCGCCCGGCTGGCAGGGATGTCAGGTCAAGATTATGAAGTTGTGAGAAAAGAGGTTGCTTGTTGGTGGTTACTCGTTGCTGGTTGCTCGTTGCTGGTTACGCGTTAAGGGTTCTATATGTGAGGCCTATAATTTGAAAAACCAGGCAGGACGATACCTATGAAGCCGAAAGAAATCGATCGTGAGCAACTGAAGGCCATTATAGACAGACATCGGGGTAAGACCTGGGCCTTGATCCCGCTGCTGCAGGAGATCCAGGAGACAATAGGGTATATACCCCCGGAATCGATTGAGACGGTTGCAGAGGCCCTCAATCTTTTTCCGAGCCAGGTACAGGGTGTGATCACCTTTTACGCGGGATTCAGCCTGGAGCCCAAGGGCAAGTATGTGGTCAGGGTGTGTCGCGGGACGGCCTGTCATGTAAAGGGCGGCCGCAGCATTCTGCGTTTAATGAGGAAGGAGCTGGGACTCGATGAAGGTGAAACAGACCCGGAATACCGGTTTACCTTAGAGACGGTGGCATGCTTAGGCGCGTGTTTTTTGGCACCCACAATGATGGTGAACCGGAATTATTATGGCAAATTGAATCCGAACAAGGTTACCAGTGTGCTTGCCCAGTACCGGAAAAAGAAGGGAGAAAGCTGACAAGAATGGAAAGACTGGGGTCCATTGGAGAACTGGAATGGCTGCGCAATAAGATCCTTGCCCGAATGGATAAGGGCAGGACCCTGGTCCAGGTCTGCATGACCGGTTGCCGGGCCTATGGCGCGGCCGAGGTCAGAGACGCACTTGACGAGGAGATCAGGAAACAGGGTCTCACAAGAGATGTGGAAGTAAGGGCCACAGGATGTCACGGTTTCTGTGCCAAGGCCCCGGTGGTTGCCATAGAACCGCATGGAATACAGTACCAGGAGGTGGAACCGGAAGATGCGACAGAGATTGTAAGACGTACGATCAGGAAAAACCAGTTGATCGATCACCTGGCTTACAATGACCCTGAGACCGGAAAACGCATCTTTTATCGCAACCAGATCCCCTTTTATGAGAAACAGGAAAGAAGGGTCCTGGCAAACTGCGGGCGTATCGATCCCACTGAGATCGAACAATACATAGCCTGCGGCGGATATCAGGCCATTGTAAAGGCCCTTTCAAAAATGAGCCCTGAAGACGTGATTGAGGAGGTGACGGAATCAAAATTGAGGGGCAGGGGAGGTGCGGGTTTTCCTACGGGAAGTAAATGGCTGTTTGCCCGTCAGGCAGAGGGCAACCCCAAATATGTCATATGCAATGCCGATGAAGGAGATCCCGGTGCCTTTATGGACCGGGCCATGCTGGAAGGGGATCCCAATGCCGTTATCGAAGGGATGCTCATCGGTGCTTATGCCATAGGCGCGGAATACGGATACATCTATGTGCGTGAGGAATACCCCATTGCCGTAGAACACCTGACTATTGCCCTGGAGCAAATGCGGGAGTTAGGGCTCCTGGGGGAAAACATTCTTGGAACGGGATTTAATTTTGACCTGTCCCTTAAAATGGGTGCCGGGGCATTCGTGTGCGGCGAAGAAACGGCCCTTATCGCCTCTATCGAGGGGAAAAGGGGTATGCCCAAGCCCAGACCTCCATTCCCGGCCCAGAGCGGGCTTGGGGGAAAGCCGACAAATATTAACAACGTGGAGACATGGGCAAATGTCCCCTTGATTATAAAAAACGGTGCAACCTGGTACGGAGAGGTCGGTACGGAAAACAGCAGGGGCACCAAGATCTTTTCCCTGGCCGGAAAGGTGAATAATACAGGTCTTGTTGAGGTGCCCATCGGTGTCACCATAAAGCATGTGGTTTTTGATATCGGCGGCGGCATACCCAAGGGAAGAAAGTTCAAGGCCGTGCAGATGGGTGGACCATCCGGCGGTTGTGTCCCGCCACAGTATCTAAACCTGCCCATCGATTACGATACTATTCAGAGGATAGGGGCCATCATGGGATCGGGCGGCATGGTGGTTATGGATGAGAATAACTGCATGGTGGAGATTGCCCGTTTCTTCCTGAGTTTTACCCAGTCGGAGTCCTGCGGCAAGTGTGCACCCTGCCGGTTGGGTACCACTCAACTCCTGGAGATACTTACTCGAATCACCAGAGGTGAGGGCCGGATCGAGGACATAGAGACAATCAAGGACCTTGGAAAGACTATTACCGAGTCATCACTCTGCGGGCTTGGCCAGACCTGCGCGAAGCCCGCCCTCTCAACCCTCAAATATTTTTTAAAGGAATATGAGGATCATATCTTAGAGCACAGGTGCGCGGGGGCGACCTGTGATTCAATGGTCATCTCCGCGTGTCAGCACGCCTGTCCCGCGGGCATAGATGTACCCAACTACGTGGCAGCCATCGCGAGCGGTAAATACGAGCGGGCCGTTGACATCATTCGGGAGAGGAACCCGTTTCCCGCGGTCTGCGGTCGTATCTGCATTCATCCCTGTGAATTCAAGTGTCGTCGAGGGGAATTGGACGAGCCGGTCGCAATCAGGTCACTCAAGCGATTTGCTTCGGACTGGTATTTCGAGAATATCGGACTGGCAAAAGAGCCTTTTCCCGTGACTAAAAAACAGAAGGTCGCTGTGGTAGGGGCGGGACCGGCGGGCCTTACCTGCGCCTACTTTTTAGCAAAAGAGGGATACAAGGCAACCGTATTTGAGGGCCAGTCTGTTTCCGGGGGGATGCTCGGTATTACTGTTCCCGATTTTCGCCTGCCACGAGAGGTGATCCGGGATGA
Organism: Desulfobacteraceae bacterium; assembly: GCA_030666795.1. GTDB lineage: Bacteria > Desulfobacterota > DSM-4660 > Desulfatiglandales > Desulfatiglandaceae > JAIOSR01. Next base: position 3,904 of record DAOUXC010000095.1, on the reverse strand, counting down.
GGTCGCGTACATTGAAAGTTGCGGGGTGGAAATTCGATACAACTCCCCCATTGATGCCAAGCACACGGTCAATGATCTCAAGGAGGAAGGATACGATGCGGTCTTTATCGCCGCGGGCGCACAGGCAAGCAAACAGATTGGAATTCCCGGGGAGGATGAGGGTCTTAAGGGCCTGTATTATGGTCTCCGGTTTTTATCAGATATAAAGGGGGGACAGCAGATCAGCCTTCAGGGGAAGGTGATTGTCATTGGAGGGGGCAACGTTGCCGTTGACGTGGCAAGGACAGCCTTGAGAGTGGGAGCGGAGGATGTCCAGATGTTCTGTCTGGAGCCCCGAGACGAAATGCCCGCGTGGGAGAAGGAAGTACGCGAAGCTATCGACGAGGGTATTGTGATCAATCCCTCATGGGGTCCAAATCGAATAATGAGTGAGGATGGCCGGGTAGTTGGCGTGGAGTTTGTTCAATGCGTGTCGGTATTCGATGATGAGGGAAGATTTAACCCTGAGTTCAATGAGGAATCCACACAGGTCGTGGAAACGGACAGGATTATTATTTCAATCGGGCAGGCACCTGATATGTCTTTTCTGTCAAAGGACAGCCAGTTGGAGAGGGCATTGTGGGGCGCGTTGGTCGTGGATGAAAACACACTCTCTACAAATATTCCGGGCATATTCGCGGGCGGAGATTTTACAACCGGTCCCACCTATGTCATACGGGCTATAGCCTCCGGAAGGAGAGCGGCACTCGCCATTGAAAAATATTTGCGGAATGAGACAGGGCGTATAAGGATCATAGACGAAAAGACCGAAATGGAGGAAGAGAGCGGGTTGGCACTCGAGGAAGAGACAACAGAGGAGAAACCGAGGATCAAAATAGAGCTCGAAAAACCCAAAGAAAGGGTGAAGGATTTCCGGGAGGTCGAAAAGGGCTTTACAGAGGAGCAGGCCAGGCAGGAGGCCATGAGGTGTCTCAGGTGCGACCTGGAGGATAAAACTTGACCATACTTTGCTCCGCAATTGGAAAGTCGAAATGTTGTGATATTAGAATGATCAGTTTTGTATGGGTTCCGGGTTTCGTGTTGCGAGTTTCGCGTTAAAAGACTGGACAAACCTAACTCGAAACCTGTGACCCGTAACATACCATGTGCGCATATGAAATAGCGCGAATCCGGAAATAGCCATTTTCGGATGAGCACGAATTAACACTAATATGTTTGTAATACCAACAAGTCACAAAAATTAAGAGGCACAAAGTTATGATCAGATCAATTACTCAGCAAAAACCGGAAGAGGAGATTGACCGGCTCTTGGATGGCCTGGGAAGGGTCTTTATCATCGGTTGCGGGACGTGTGTCACCCTGACGCACACCGGGGGTGAGCCTGAAGTAAAGGCCATGAAAAAAAAGTTGATCGAAAAGGGCAAGCTGGTTACAGGGGACGTGATTTTGCCCGTGGCCTGTGACAATCTGACAAAAGAGGCCCTGAACGAATATGGCGAACAGATTGACCAGTCGGACGTCCTTCTGATCATGACCTGCGCCTTTGGTGTTCAAACCATTGCCAGTCAATTGAAAAAAATGGTCGTGCCCGCGCTTGATACGCTGTTTATCGGGAAAGAAACGGCCTTTGGTGAGTTCAATGAGATATGCACCCAGTGCGGGACCTGTATCTTAGGTGAAACAGGGGGCATCTGTCCCGTTACCTCCTGCCACAAAGGGCTTGTGAACGGGCCCTGCGGGGGTACCAATAACGGTAAATGCGAGATAGACAATGAAAAGGACTGTGTATGGACCCTGATATATAACCGCCTGAAAGAACTGGGTCGGCTGGATGCCATGAGAAAACTTCAGAAACCGAGAAATCACCAGGGTGAGCCGACTCCGGGGAAGTGGAAATCAGTCTCGCTTCGCTCATCTGACGGCCAAAAGGCTTAAGGCGCAGTATTCAAGGCATCTTATATCCATAATTTTCCTTGCGCCTTGTGCCTTTCGCCATACGCCATTCGGCATGTGGGATAAGTGTCATTATGTGATTTAAAACACCACATCAAAATATCAAAAATTGAACTGGAGAAATTGCATTATGGTTTCCTCATTTAAAAAGGCCCTGGAATCGGGCAAGTTTGTCGTAACCTCCGAGGTCGCTCCCCCAAAGGGTACGAACCTTGAGAAGATGGGACATCATATCGAGCTTTTGAAAGATAAGGTGGATGCCATGAACGTAACCGATCACCAGAGTTCGGTCATGCGTTTCCCTTCCCTGGGCGGGGCTATCATGGTCAAGGAGATGGGTGGGGAGCCGATTTTACAGATGACCTGCAGGGACCGCAACAGGCTGGCCCTCGAGGCGGACCTCCTGTTTGCATCGAGCAGAGGGATAAATAATGTCCTTTGCCTCACGGGTGACTCGGTTATTTTTGGTGACCACAAGGAGGCCAAAGGCGTTTTTGATCTGGATTCCAGTCAGTTATTGGGGACAATAAGAAAGTTGGAGAAGGGAAAGGATCTTGGAGGCAACGACCTGGATGGAAACGTCTCTTTTTGCGCGGGAGCCATTGTCACACCGGAGGCCAATCCGTTGGAGCCGCAGCTCATCAAGTTTGAAAAAAAGATTGAGGCAGGCGCGGAATTCATCCAGACCCAGGCCGTCTATGACCTGGACAATTTCAAGGAATTCATGGAATACGCGAAACAGTTTCCCGTGAAGATCCTGGCGGGCATCATTCTGCTCACCTCCGCTCCCATGGCCCGTTTTATGAACAAGAACGTGGCCGGTGTCAACGTGCCGCAGGAACTGATAGATGAGATGGATGCAGCACCCAAAGGACGGAAGCTGGATAAGGGCATAGAAATTGCCGGTAGGATGATCAAACGGGTACGTGACGAAAAGATGTGTCACGGTGTACATATCATGGCTATCGGAAAAGAAGAAGTGGTACCTGATATCATGGCGGCGGCGGGTCTGGATATTTAGCCGCGGCTAAGTCAAAACCCTCCCCCTTTTTTAAAGGGGGATCGAGGGGGATTTAGTATAGGAGCTAAACGCGGCTAATTATGGGAGTGTGTAATATCCTTATATTTGAAAAGTGGTGAATGATGTGCAGGGGTATCAGCCGAGCTCAGGGCGATGACATCGGCCTTTTTCTCAAGCCATAGCCTGAAGCATCTCAAAAGATTAGGGTCATTAATTGTCCAGGTTTCCCCCAGAAACTTCAGTTCCTCAATCATACGCCAATACAAATGCATATCTTCCTTCCCCCTTAATTGGATTGTTTCAAAATCTGATAACTCCGTAAAAAGTCGTCACCCCGACGAAAGCCGGGGTCCAGATCAGTTATAAGTGTCTGAAAAAACTGGATTCCGGCTTTCTCCGGAATGACGGAAAACGATGTTTTTTTACTTTTTACGAGTTCATCAAATCTCTGTACCAAAAAAAATCCTCAAATCATCCTTACGCGATTTGAGGATTGCACCCTGTTTCTTCATCCTTAAACCAGGCGGAACACAAGGCCTTCTCCGGGCCGTTCCAGCCGTAAGAGGGGCAGGTCTTCTGACTTTCCCGTCCTTTTAGCGACCTTCCCATCCCGCTTAAAGGGACAGTGGCATCCGACTGCTAAAAGGGTTGCTTTTTCCAGAAAAGAGAAAAAGTCGGGGTTACAGCGGCGGGACCGCGCCGGATTCTCACCGTCTTCCCTATTGATTTCTTAAACAGAAAACCCCTCTGTGTGACCTGAGATAAATACAGACAGTCCAATAAAAAGTCAAGGGTGTTTGAGACTAAGGGGACAGATGATGTTGTTGCGTATGATTCGCACGAAGCAATAATTTGGCCCATTCTTGTCCAAAAACGGTTTTTCTTACAAAGTCAGGGTGACGGGATGTTCTCGGAGTGGCGTATTTTGGT
>DAOUXC010000205.1 GCA_030666795.1 Desulfobacteraceae bacterium | reverse complement strand
TTTTGGGGTAATCATTTAATTTCTTTGCCCTTTTTGGATGGTATTTTACATCTAATTAACTGTTATTCCAAGCTTTATTTGTGTTTCAGGAGACCCTAAATAGACCCACCGCAAAAAAAACCATTAATTTTATCTTCATAATAATTCCTCTATAGTTTTTTAAGTTCTTGGATATTACAATTAGACACCCAACAATAAATATACAAACAGTATAAACCGGCCTAAAGACCGGCTACCGGGCTACGGACACCATGTCCGCCCTTGTTCAAGACGTGCGGGTAAATCATGGTGGTGCTGACACCTTTGTGGCCTAAAAATTCCTGGATGGTGCGGATATCGCAGCCCCTCTCTTAAAACCTGCGTCCATAGACAACAAAACCCCACCTCTCTTTGTTGAGAAACGGGGTCTTTGGTCGATCATTGATCATTTTCAAACCTTGTTGAGGTTGAAAGAAGAGGGCGTTGTTTTGAAAATTCAGACTCAGAAGTCTTTTAAAGAAAATGGTAAGATTCGTCAACCCTGAATAAATGGGTATGGAATGGGTAAAGTTTATACCCATTATTGGTTTTTGAGGGAAAATGAATAAGGCAACAACTTATTGATATTGCATTCAGATTTCATGAAAAATGGCTTTTCCCTGAAAAGATCATTGCCCGAAAAAAAGAAAGAAGAGTCGGTGATATTTCAGATTTAATCCAGGATTTCCATTAGTTTCTCAGGAAGCGTTTCAATAAATGGAGTGAAGCTTGTCTTCATTCCGTTTACACATCAGCCATATAAGAAACGGCGCGCGTTTCCCGCAAGGACTCCGGCTTCGATATGCGGAGGCAAGTCCAATCCCCTCACCCGGTGCACGTACTCTATTGCCATACGCATATCATAAGAGGCGATCGCGTCGCTTCCAAACAGCACGCGGTTTGGATAATCCAGTATGAAATCGCGATAGGAGTCTGGGTCGGTATCCATGTAAGGACCGAGACCCGAGATGTCGCTCATCAAAGCGGGATAACGATCAAGCAGCGCGGCCATGAGTTTTCTGCTGAAACCGAAGTGGGGGATGTTCACCCGGAGATGGGGATGAGCCCCAAGACATTCTTCCACAAAACCGTAATGCAAGGTGAGATCGACGTGGTATGTCAGTGGAACTTTCAGGCGCGAAGAAGCGTCGAACACTGCTCTCTGAGCATCCAGGTAGACAGCACGGGTGAGGCCGGGAACCCGGCGCAGAGGGGGCATGAGCATTTTAGCGTCATCCTCCTCTTCTATAATGACACCCTTCAAACCGGCGTGTCCTTCTCCCCACCAGACTGAAAGGTCGGTTCTGCCGTCCCACGCACGTATATCCAGAAACGAGAGCACTTCCATTGTTCGGGGGCGCTCCCCCCAGCGCCGCTCAAAGTCCAACCATGATTCAAGATCGTCATGAGACGCCCGCGAGGGGTTAAGCCCAATGAGTTCCCGAATTGCGCCGGGAACCATATCAAAAACCTTATCGGGAGGCGCTCCGAATCCCGGCATGGGAAAGACCACCACTTTCTCAAAGCCTTTCGCCTCCAGAGACTCCAGTTCGGCCATCACTTCGACCGGTTCCCGGCCGAACAAACACCAATGGGTATGGATATCTATCTGTCCAGACAAATTTTCTTATCCCTTCATGTGCCTTAAATATTTACATTTAAATTCCGCTTTTGAATTGGGGTCGCGCCAACTTCTTGATATCTATAGATTAACTTACCAAAAATAGGTGTTTTCAAGCCTAAATAAGGGTGTTTTTACGTTTGTTACTTAATGGTTTTAGATAGTTAGCGCGACCCCATTTCCAGGTAAAGGGGTAGTCCATGCTGGTCGATGATCCGAGAGGCATGATGCTGGAGTAATAAGTGTTCTACGTTTCAACCAAGTCAAAGGAAGGTTCCATGAAATTCTCAGTGATAAGCTCTCAGGCGAACAGGTCCTTGATGGAGCGGAGAGGAAACGTTTTGTGATGGTTTTTCATAGTTTGTTTTGGAAACAGCATTCCCCTTTTTAAATATCAACGGGAGACCTCATTTCACGAGCCCCCTTTACCTTCAAGGACCGCATCCATTTCGTTCTTTATCCCTTCCGAAAGCCAGTGCCTGACAAGTGTTTGATAAGGAATCGACTTCATGGTGGAGAGCTTCTTGATAGCCATGATTTGAAGAGGATCAACCTTGATCGTCACATTTTTCAGCTTCCTCTTCCGTTTGCCGGAAAGGATTTCCTGCCGTAACCCATCATCAAGTATCAGATCGGCCGGGTCATCCGTGACCTCTTTTAAAATATCGCGTTCTTCATAATACTTGATCCAGTCTTTTTGTTTCTTAAGTTTTTTCATCTCACATCACCTGTGTTTCTTAAAGTACCGCATTTCCGCCCGGCCCATATCCCAGCCCGTGATGGGCCTGGCAACACCCCCTGGTTTGAGCTCAAAAACAATAGTCAGATACCTCCCGTCCAGTGTCTGGCCAAAAACCGCATAGTGACCCTTTTTCGTTTTCCTGAATACCGGCCTTTTCGCAAAAACTTCTTCCGCTTCTTCAGGGTCGATGCCGTGACCAAGCTGAAGGTGTAAAGCATTCCCTTCGTCCCATTCAAAATCGGAAATCCTCACAATCGGGCTCCTGCAAAAAAGTCCTACATAGTATGACCAAAATACGCGCGAATGTCAATCTTAAAGGATATTCTATACCCCTGAACCGCCCATCTCTCACAGCTTGCTATTTTTCTGACGCCAGAAATACATATCAAGATGTACTCGCCGTAAAGGGGCCGTTGGTTCCAAACAACTTTACAGCCTGAGAGTAGAGTCATTTTTAATATAATACACTAATTGAGTCAAAACTCAATTAGGGATCTGTCAGCGATAAGGGGCCAAATTCAGTCTGGAATTTTGGACATAGATTTATATGTCTTCTATATCAATTTTATCATTGTCTCATCAAAAGGCCTTAAGCTGATTGCCGATAGCTGAATGCCGAGTTCTTCAATTGAGCGTTTTCGCTCAATTGGGGTAATAGATCCATATTTTCATAAGTCGCTTTGGAACCAGAGTCGCCCCTTTCACATTCTCCATTTCTTAATTAATTGATTCTCCCTGCCCTCTTGATTTTCCAGGATATTAGGGACATCCTCAAATAATCAAATATCAACACTATCGACAAAAGTTATTGAATTATTTAAGGACGTGCCTCTTTCCAATGCGGGGCTATGGGCTCGCTATTATTGATGTGCAGAATATTCATCCAGAAGTCTGCGAATCATTTTTTGATATTGAGTATTATATTTCTTCGCTTCCTTTTTGAAAAAATCAACGCTCGTTTTGCTCAGAGCAATTGTGACTTTGACGGTTTCGTCTTTCAAAGCGAGTTCTTCAGGTGAAGGAAGAAAGTCGGAAATGACCTTAACCTTGCCAATAGGCTCATCCGTGTATTTTATTTTCTCTTTCATATATTTTCTTGCCTTTCCGCCAATATCCGGCGCCAATAATTCTGATTTTGTTTTTACGGTAGGTAAATCGTACGGTCATAATTCCATCGGAGACACTGCCGAGGCAATAAAATCGTTTCTCATCATCGCTGTGCTCAAGATCCTCCAGAATGACACGCTTATGATCCAAGAAAGCAAGCTGCGCCAAGGCAAAAGAAACACCATGTTTTTCTTGATTAAGCGCGTCTTTATTGGAATCCCACTCAAAATCAGATCGTTTTTTCATGGATTTATGATAAGCCCGGAAAGGTATTGTGTCAATATAATAATATGGTTATTTATATGGCATTATTGCCCATAATGTAATTGAACGTGCCTGAATGTGGTTTCGCTTGTTTTGAGGTAATTTTACCTGACAGGGCACATTATTTAGACAATAATCCCTGCCCATGAAGAATATCATGGATAGGTTATTATCCTTGAATTTGCCGTGGCAAGTCTTTCTTGAAGCGCTGTGGTCAGGGGAATCAGGTATGTGAAATTCTAACAGAAAGGCTTTGGACACGTTGTTGAATGATTCCATTACCCGGTGAGGAGCGTGCCGGGGCCGATGCTCTTGTCACCATGCTTTTCGACAACGGAATCGAGTGCGACATTCAGTTTTTTTCTCTTTTGGGATGAGTCCTTCCGGTCAAAGAGGGCGAGCTGGTTTTCCGAGGCAGGAAAATTGAGTTTGGATAAGGATATGCCCAGGAGCCGGACCGGCCTTTTGCCCGCATCCGTTTTTTCCAGAAGACCGCAGGCAATGGAGTATATCTCGGGCCCGTCATCGGTGGGTTTGGGAAGTGTTGCCGACCTGGTAACCTGAACAAAATCGTCGTATTTTACCTTGAGGGTAAGAGTCCTGCCGGTGATCTTTTTTCGACGCACGCGCCGGGCGACTCTATCGGCCAATGACAGGAGTTTCTTTTTGACCGCACCAATGTCTGATATGTCATGTGAAAAGGTCTCTTCATGTCCGATGGACTTCACGTCCTGATCAGGCACCACGGCTCTTTCATCTATTCCCATGGATAAGAGATGCATTTTCATGCCGTGCTTCCCGAACCTTCGTTCCAAAAGCTTTACCGGCACCCGGCTCAAGTCCCTGAAGGTTTTTACGTTAAGTCGTCTCAAGGACTCCTGTGTCGCCTTTCCCACTCCCCACATCTTCTTTATGGGCAGCGGGTCCAGGAACTCCCTCACCCGGTCAGGTGGAACCACGGTTAAACCATCGGGCTTTTCCATATCAGACGCGATTTTGGCAACAAACTTGGACGGGGCCACACCGGCGGAAACAGTCAGACCGGTTTCTCTGACAATTGTCTGTTTGATTTTTTTGGCGATTTCCACCGGGTCCCCGAAAAGATGTGTGGAACCGGTGACATCTAAAAACGCCTCATCAATGGACAGGGGCTCAACCAGCGGCGTGAAGCGACGGAATATTTCAAATACCTGTTCGGATATTTCCTTGTATCTTTTCATCCTTACCGGAAGAAATATCCCGTCAGGACAAAGACGCACGGCCTTTGCAATGGGCTGTGCCGAATGGACGCCGAATTTTCTTGCTTCATAGGACGCGGACGATACCACGCCCCTTTTGGAAGTCCCGCCCACAATAACCGGCCTTCCTTTGAGCGCGGGGTTGTCCAGCACCTCGACTGCCGGGTAAAAGGCATCCATGTCCAGATGTATAATGGCTTTTGATTTCAAGATGTTAAGTATAAAAAAAGTTGGATCATCTCCCGATAAGTTGGTCGAGGATCAGGGTTCAAGGATTCCAGGGCTTATTTGCTAAAGACTTTATCAGCGTTTTTTACAGATTTTCCAATCCCTTCTATACACTTAATAATTTGAGAATTTTGCCTTTATTCTATATCTCTAAACAGAGTTCGCATGATTTCTGCAACAGCTTCAAACCTCTAAAACCCTTATGGTAGTTCACTTTCACTTGAATCCTTGAATCCTCGACCCCTTGAACCCTATATTTTACGCCTAATTACATAGGGATATCCCTCTCGCCTCCCCGAGGTTTCTTCAAAATGACCTTAATTCTCTGGGGGTTTACACGGTCAATCATGACCCCCAATGGGAGGTCGATATTTTTTGCGGAAATCCCTATATGATGTGTGCCAACGGAAAACACGCCGAGATCAAAGAAGACCAGTAGCTCCCTGTCTTCGAGCGTCTTTATGTTTTTACGCCTCCCGGAAAGGGTCAGGTTGACCATGTGAGTGGAATCCCTGTCGACCACCAGTTCATTCTGAAGGTTGGTATAACGCACCGGGACAATAACACTGGTTTTGACCTCCTGCTGACTTGCCAGAACCAGCCAGGCTATAGTTACCAGGGCCAAGGCCCCCAACTTGGGGCCCCAATTCTGGATAAAGGCACCTTTGAAAAAACCCTCGAATGTGGGGCCGTGAATTTCCGCCAGGCTCAACCAGTCCTTGAGTTTTGCGGCCAGAGACCCGGGGCTCTCCCACGTGGTGATTTTTCCTCCCACTATTGTAGAGACCTCTCCCCGCTCTTCAGAAACCACGAGGCAGACAGAGTCGGTCTTTTCAGAAAGACCCAGGGCAGCCCTGTGCCTGGTGCCGTAATGCTCCGGCAGATCCTCCCTTTCCGACAGGGGAAGAATGCAGCCCATGTTTGTGATCCGGCCATGTGCAAGGATCAGGGCTCCGTCATGGGCAGGGGCGTGATGGTTAAAGATGCTTCTGATCAGGTTGGGTTCGGGAAGTGCCATGATGGTCTGGCCGGCATGGAGGAACTCCGCAGGATCGTCATCTCTTGTGATGACTACAAGTGCCCCGGTCTTTTCTTTAGCCAGCTCAAATGCAACATCGGCCAGTTCCTTTGCAAGGGCGCCCCGGGAGACACGCTTCCGTGATTTGAGAAAGCGAAGGGGACTGACCTTTTCCAGGACTTGACGAATCTCGGATTGAAAAAGGATCAATAAGAGAATCAGGAGCACCTGCCAGAAAATCTGAAAGACCCAGGTAGTCAGAAAAAGGCCCCACAGCTTGGCCAATGAATAGACCCCTCCCAATACAACCAGACCGATGAGGACACGAAGGGCCCTGGTACCCCGGAACCACACATAGAGCTGATAGGCCACAATGGTGAGGAACAGGATGTCGATCACATCCCGCCATGTGGGTGATGGAATAAAATCTAACAAAGACAAAAGATTATCTTCCTCCTACGATGACCAGGATATTTTTCCAAAAGCTAATAAGATTATAGCCCAAGACGCTCCCTTTGACAAGGAGAGCTCTCTTTTGGTCAGGGAAACGTCAAAAATGTGGTTTGCTTTTTTTCTCAGGCGTATTAGAATTAGTGCTTACACAGGTTAAGCGGTTCAACGTTCACGGTTCACGGTTAAA
>DAOUXC010000199.1 GCA_030666795.1 Desulfobacteraceae bacterium | reverse complement strand
TGTCCTTTGCTGAAAGCCGAAAGCTGATGGCTGATAGCTGAATCCAAAAACGCCGGTTTCCGGATGAGCACCATTGAACCAGCAAATTAATCATTGATAACCAAAAAAGGAGGATTCTTATGAGTTCGAAACTACTGGTGATCATTGCAACAGGTGAAAACGAGAAGGCCTTGACAGGTCTGATGTATGCAAGTCGCACGCTTTCCGAGGGTTGGATGGACGAGGTCAAAGTCGTTTTTTTTGGTCCGTCCGAGCGTCTCCTTGTTGAAGACGACTTTATAGCCAAGACCGCGAAGGAACTCAGCGCCGTCGAGAAACCTATCGCCTGTAAATTCATTTCCGATCGTGACGGGATCTCTGAAAAGATAGAGGCCCTCGGTGTGAATGTAGATTACGTGGGCACTATAATATCCGACTTTATCAAGGATGGTTATGTTCCGATGGTTTTTTAAAGCTATGGACATTCTATTTTCCCATTGAAAACCTGGTCTTTTGGGCCAGGTCAGAGCTATATGGCTTTGCCTTGGAGTTTTGTGTCTAAAAATACAAATTCCTAGCACCAAATTACAAATAAATTTCAAACTCCAATATCCAATTACCAAAACCGGAACAAAAAACTAACGTCCAATATCGAAAATCCAACGTCGAATTAGCGTACGCCTTCGGCGTTTCAATTTTATTAAAAAACGGAGCGAACCGACACCCACATTCGATGTTCGATGTTGAGCGTTCGATGTTGGGTGTTCATCTTTTTACTGTTTGACATTTGAAATTTCAATCAGTCAATGAAACTCCTACAAGACAAATCCCCCTGGGGATAACCAAAGCTTGGTCCTCCCCCGCATAACGGGATCCTCGATGGACCGGAATTTTTACTCATTTACAGGGTATCTCTTATTATGAAACAAAGAAAAGATAGTTCTGAAATACTCAAAACCGTTGATTTTAAAACAGTTCAATCCGTTACAACAGGTTGCTGACCCAAAGGAGAAAAGGCTCAGGTGAGCCTTCCCGGCCTTGACCAGCCCTTTGTGAAGGGCTCCGTGCAGACCCGCATGGGACCTGTTCCCCGGATTTCTTCCACCCTGGTCCGAGCGGATCGCTGGGGAAGCATCAAGGCCCGGTGGGGCGTGGGCCGCATGCGATATACCATCGAACCCGGGCTCTATGCACTCGAAAATCCTGACGAGAAGTCGCCGGTGCTGGTCACGGCCAATTATAAGATGAGTTTTGATCGGCTGCGTGAAGCATTGCCGGGTCGTAATGCATGGATCTTGGTCCTGGACACCAACGGTATAAATGTCTGGTGCGCGGCGGGAAAAGGGACATTCGGTACAGAGGAACTGGTAAGACACATTGAGTCAAGTGGACTGGAACATACAGTGGCCCACAGGAAATTGATCCTTCCGCAGTTATCAGGGCCGGGTGTTGCGGCCTTTAAGGTAAAAAAACTCTCAGGTTTCGACGTTATCTATGGTCCCATAGAGGCGAAGGATCTACCCTCTTTTTTAGACGCGGGACTCAAAGCGACCCCCGAGATGCGGCGCAAGACCTTTACTATCAAGGAGAGGACTGTTCTTGTGCCGGTGGAATTGGTCGGCACCCTCAAATGGGCACTTATTATACTCCCGGTCTTTTTCTTCCTTGGTGGTCTGGGTGGGCCGGCCGGATTCTGGTCCGGCGCGTTAAACCATGGTCTTTTAGCTATGGTTGCCTTGCTGAGTGCGGTGGCGGCAGGCGCGGTTTTGACACCCATTTTTTTACCCTGGCTGCCGGGACGCGCCTTCTCCCTGAAGGGGCTCGCCATGGGTCTTATAACGGCAATCATACTTACGGCCTTTCGTGCTGGAAATTTCAGTGATCTGGCGGGCCGAATTGAAATCCTGGCCTGGTTTTTAATAATTCCGGCCATTGCAGCCTACTTAGCCATGAATTTTACGGGTGCTTCCACTTACACCTCCCTTTCGGGGGTCAAAAAGGAGATGAAATGGGCCGTGCCTTTAGAGATCGCTGCGGGTACGGCGGGATTGTTGCTCTGGCTTGGATCACGGTTTGTTACTTAGTGCTCATCCAGAAATGAAAAAAGGGCACTTGCAAGTGTCCAATTCAGAAATGAGCAATTTTTCGCAAGATTAATGTAGGGCGTCCCGCCCCTGAAGGGCGGGAACAACTAATCCCGCAGACTGACGCTGAGATTGTGAAAAAGGGCCATTTCTGGATGGACACTGCTTAAGGAGTCTATTGAATGGAAAAACTGATTTATCTCAGGGATGTGGTCACCCTGGCACTCGACCGGAAAAAATGCATTGGGTGCGGACTCTGTCTGGTAGTCTGCCCCCATGAGGTTCTCATCATGAATAACGGTCATGTCAGCATTGAAAACAGGGACCTCTGTATGGAATGCGGGGCCTGCGCCCTGAACTGCCCGACAGAGGCCGTGACCGTCCGGGCGGGCGTGGGCTGCGCGGCCGCTGTCATCAATTCCGCCTTGGGAAGGAATGCGTCTTCATGCTGCTGCGTGATAGAGCCGGATGCCGGTGCATGCAATGGGGTGAGGGAAGCTAAAATATCCGGTAGGACAGGCTGCTGTTAGGAACCCCCTGAATAAGCCGTGGGTTCAACGGACCCGAAGCGCTACGGAAAAAGTGCTCTGCCGAGATAGGCAAAACCCAGTCCAAGAAGAGAGGTATCATCCTCCTTTATGCTTGTAATGGTCTCTCTGTCTATTTCGTATAAATCAAAAAAACCTGTCTTGAAGACAAATTCGCGAAACAAATCCAGATTATAGCAGGCCACCATTACTTTTTGCAGTTGATGCTCATCCAGGGGCCTTGTCCGGTCCCTTTTGTCGTGGAATATGAGTTCAAGCATCCGGTCATTTATTTCCGTGTAAGGCAAAAGCCCCTGGTTGTCCCGCCATTTTTTCACACTCCAGATCTGCTTCTCATCAAAACCAAGACAACCCGGTATGTCCAGGGGATAATAGAATTCTTCCTTTGTCATACCGTCATGATTTATACCTGAGGAACGGCCTAATGGAAACAGGCGGCAGGCCATGGGGCGATCGTTGTAGACATTGCATCCTTCGGGGGCAACAAACGGACAGGCCTTTTGAGGGGCATCACCCATCCCAAGCGATATAATCGGAAATCCGGAATCCTGATCCAGTCTGTAAACCGTATAACGGGAAAGGAATTCATCGGAGTGAAGGTTCAGTGCGTTTTTCAGTCTGAGGATATCATAGGGGGTCAAGGGCAAGTGCTTATTTCGGCAGCAGGTGTTAAAACAGGTAAGGTCCTGATGGCATGAAAACGCAAACGTGTCATTAAGATCCAGGCATTTTTCCGGTGAAGGAGCAGATTCCAAAAACATGATTATTTCCCCTGAGGGTTCACGGGTTCATGATTGACTTACGAATATCCTGAATTCATACTATAGAACATGCCGACCTGCGTGACAAGCTCACAACTCACATCTTATGCCCTCTATACTGCTTGACAATTGTATTGAAGGGTAATAAATGTAATTTTTATTTTTGCGTGCCGGTTCCCCGCATCTTTTTTAAGAGTGGTTTCGGTACGAATCAGACATTTTAAAGTGGAGCAGAAATCCTATGAAATTGCATGAATATCAGGCCAAAGACATTTTCGGCAAGTCGGGAATTCCGATTCCTAACGGTCAATTAGTGACGGACGTTGATCAGGTCACAAAGGTGACCCAGATCATAAGCGGGGCACCCTGGGTGGTTAAGGCGCAGGTCCATGCAGGTGGTCGCGGTAAGGGAGGTGGTGTCAGAGTGGTGCACTACCCTTATGAGGTCGCCACTGCCACAGAGGATCTCCTTGGGAAGCCCCTGGTAACCAAACAGACAGGCACTGACGGTGTCATCGTCAACCAGGTCCTGATCGAGGAAGGGGTTGAAATCGAACGCGAGTTCTACCTGAGCATGGTCATTGACCGGTCAAGTGCCATGCCGGCCATGATCTTCAGCCAGGCAGGGGGGATGGAAATTGAAGAGGTGGCGTCTAAAACCCCTGAGCTGATTTTGAAAGAATATATTGATCCGGCGGTGGGATGGATGCCGCACCAGTCAAGAAATTTGATCTATGGCATTGATCCTCCCCTCTCTCTGGGATCGGTAAAGACTTTGATGTCTATCATGGCCAATCTTTACAGGGTCTTTACGACTCTTGACTGCTCTCTGGTGGAGATCAATCCCCTTGCAATTACCAAGGATGGGAAGGTCATTGCATTGGATGCCAAGATGACCATTGATGACAATGCCCTTTTCAGACAGAAGGAACTCCTGCACTTCGATGATCCAAGGGAAAAAGACCCCTTAGAGTTAATGGCTGAAAAATACAGTCTGAATTATATTCGTTTGGACGGCAATGTGGGTGCCATGGTAAACGGCGCGGGTCTGGCCATGGCGACCATGGACGTGATCAAGATGGCGGGGGCGGAACCGGCCAATTTTTTAGATGTGGGCGGCGGGGCCAGCGAGGACATGATCACAAAGGGCGTTGAGATCATCCTCAAGGACAGGCGGGTTAAGGCAATCCTTGTCAATATTTTCGGCGGGATACTGAGGTGCGATGTATTGGCAAGGGGTGTCCTTGCTGCGGCAAGAAAACGTATGATCAGGTTACCTTTGATCGTCAGGTTAAAGGGGACCAACGTGGAGGAAGGAAGAGAAATTCTCAGAAACTCCGATTTGCAATTCTTTGTGGCGAAGGATCTTGCTGAGGCAGCGGAACTCGTCGCGAAACAGGTATCTTAGGCGGAAAAATTATGAGCATACTGGTAGACGAAAAAAGTAGAGTGGTTGTCCAGGGGATTACCGGACGTGAAGGCACCTTTCATACAAAACTGATGATCGAGTACGGCACGGCAGTGGCCGCGGGCGTCACTCCGGGAAAGGGGGGCAAGACGGTCGAGGACGTGCCGGTTTTCAATACTCTTAAAGACGCGGTGGATAAGGAAGGGGTAAATGTCTCCTGTATCTTTGTTCCTCCCCCTTTTGCGGCAGATGCGATTATTGAGGCGGCCTCGGCAGGCCTGAAGGTAATTGTGTGCATCACCGAGGGGATCCCCACCCTTGACATGGTAAAAGTGGCCAGTTTTTTAGAGGACAAGGATTCTGTTCTTATAGGCCCCAACTGCCCCGGTATCATTTCCCCGGGAAAAACCAAGGTGGGCATAATGCCCGGGCCAATACACATGCAGGGAGAAATGGCCGTCATCTCAAGGAGCGGCACCCTGACATATGAGGTGGTGGATCAGTTGACAGGAGCCGGGCTTGGCCAATCCACCTGCATCGGTATTGGGGGCGATCCAATAATCGGCACCACCTTTATCGATCATCTCAAGTGGTTTAAAGAGGATCCTGAAACAAAAGGGGTCATCCTTATCGGAGAAATCGGGGGCACCGCGGAAGAGGAGGCCGCCGAGTACATACAAAAGGAGTTTAACAAACCGGTAATCGCCTTCATCGCGGGCCAGACAGCGCCGCCCGGCAGAAGGATGGGACACGCGGGAGCTATTATCTCAGGCGGTCAGGGAAGGGCAGAGGACAAAATAAACGCCCTCAAGGCGGGCGGAATCACTGTGTGCATGAACCTTGGAAACCTGGGGCAGACGGCCCTGGAAGTTATGGGAAGGAGCTGACGCCAAATGAACTGGCCTTGACTCTGTATTTCTTTGATGGTAAAATGGATAAAAAGTGAGACATTAAGAGGAAATACCGAGACCTGATGACTAAAGTACTCAACATTGAAGATCGACTTGAAGAAAAAAAGAGAAAAGAAGAGGTTTATGCCCACCGCCATAAACTCGGAACGCTTCAAAGGGTCGTGCAATGCGCTTCATGCCATTTCAGGTGTGCCATGTGCAGTTACCATTTAGAGGCCGCTGATTCACCTCACCCGCAGGCTTCGTCTTCAGCCGATTTTCACCTATGTGAAAGTTGTCGTGCCGAGTTTGTAGATTTTTTAAAAATGAAGGACTCAAATGAGGTGTCCCACGTCCCCTGGCACAACAAGGAATGGAAAAAAATGTGGTCGGTCTGGATTGACTACCAGCAGGCCATCAGGGAATTCAGGAATTCGGAAGAATTCAATCAAGCTACTGAACTGTTGCCGATAGACGATTAAAATGGAGGTAAATCAATGTTTGGTATAGGCATGCCGGAATTGATCATTATATTGATCATTATTCTCATCATCTTCGGGGCAGGCAAGCTGCCTGAAATAGGTAGCGGAATAGGCAAAGGAATCAAGAATTTCAAGAAGGCCACTAACGAACCCAAAGAAGAAATCGAGTCTCCCAAAGAAAATAATGAGCCTACCGAGGACAAGGCATAAGGGATTTAAAAAGGGATGTCATCCTCCGGTATGTTTACCGGTTCTTCCACGGGGTGACGCTCATCCACGGATTCCGCCCTTCCCCCCTTGCCCGCCGAATCCAGCATCTGCATGTTTTGAGCAACTATTTTTGTAGTGTATCGCTTGTTCCCATCACGGTCTTCCCACGCGTCCGTTTGTAATTTACCCTCTATATAAACCTGTTTTCCCTTATTAAGATAATCACCGCAGATTTCCGCGAGACGCCTCCATGCCTCAATCCTGTGCCACTCGGTGCGTTCCCGTTTTTCGCCCGTCTCTTTGTCTTTCCATTCCTCAGATGTTGCGATGCTGAAGCTGGCCACCGGCACCCCATTAGGCGTGTATCTGACTTCAGGATCCCTTCCCAATCTTCCGACCAGAATAACCTTGTTTATTCCTGCCATGTTTTACTCTCCCTCCTTTTGGAATTTTTTAAAAAACGCCAATTTTTATCTCCTGCCGCCTGCGAGATGCCAAGCACAAATCCTCACCCGCCCGAGGCGTGTTAATACTCGAAAGATTCAGGATGTTCCTGAGGGTTTTTGATTTTTAAGAGGCAATCAACCATGAATCGTAAAAAGCCCCAAAGCCCATCACTCCGGCGAAAGCCGGAGTCCAGAACCTATTGGAAAGACTGGATTCCGGCTTGGCCGTCGTC
>DAOUXC010000345.1 GCA_030666795.1 Desulfobacteraceae bacterium | reverse complement strand
GGGGCAAAATCCACCTGCGGGCTCTCCAATATTTCTAACGGCCCCCCGGACAATCTCAGGCCCATCCTTAACCAGACCTATATGGTCATGTTGGAAAGGAAGGGCATGTATTCCGTTATTGGGGACCCGTATGATCAGGGGCTGATTGATCTTGCCCGTGGGAAAAGGCCTGATATTGTGGAACTGATCCATAAGGTGATGGATGATGAGGCGGTAGATGAAAAGTCCCTACCTGAGGAACCCAACGATGGCTGGAAGTTGTCTGATTATGTGAAGACAGCCAGAATTATTTTGGGGAAATCCTTATACTCGGATTCCTGGCTTGAGATATAAAATCGCCTGGCGGTTTTATGTGGTGAATGAGAAAATTGTGCGGGCGGGGACAACCCCCGTCCGAAGAGTCACGACGTATTACGACATATCCAGAATTTTTAATTTACAATCAAGTTTATAAAGGGCCTCGCCATTGCACAGTAGTGGTGTTTTGGGGAGGTCCTTTTTTATACGCGTTGATAGTGCCTCGGGTGGAGGGGGAGCTGACCCGTGAACGGTTTTTCGCAAAATGTTGCGCAAGCAGGGCGCTATGAAACGTTGTTGCGACCTTGACATTTGGTTATGTGTGTTTAATTTAAGGTTTGTAAAATTGTGTTATTAAGGCAATTTTGATTATGGTCTATGACAGTGGAATTTTGCTGGATAGTATAAGACGAGGTTAAAATTTGGACATGAATCAAGCAAATACAAACGCTGCGACCCCGGGTGATCATGAAAGGGCCCAGCAGGACAAGATGATTGAGGATAGCCTGACTAAGATCGGGAGAAAAATTCTGGTCATGAGCGGAAAGGGTGGTGTCGGAAAAAGCACTGTCGCCAGTTATGTGGCCCTGCTCTTGAGTGCCGAGGGTCATAAGGTCGGTCTTCTGGACGTGGATTTACATGGTCCTACTGTTCCGCATTTAATGAACGTCCAGGGTGGCCTGGACATGCCCGAAGAAGGCGTGGTGAGGCCTTACCGGTTTTCCGACAAATTGAGTATTGTCTCTCTGGAAATGTTGTTAGGGGACAAGGATACTGCCGTAATCTGGCGGGGACCTCTGAAGATCAGTGCGATCAGGCAATTCATCTCTGATATTGACTGGGGAGACTTGGATTACCTGGTTGTTGACTCGCCTCCGGGAACAGGGGATGAACCGCTCACCGTGGCCCAGACCATACCGGATGCCGAGGCCCTTATCGTGACCACACCCCAGGAGGTCAGCCTGGCAGACGTGAGGAAATCCATCAACTTCTGCCGGCAGGTCAAAATGAAAATAATTGGTGTTGTGGAAAATATGAACGGGTTTGTCTGCCCCCACTGTGGGGAGAAGGTCTCTATTTTCGGGAGCGGTGGCGGCAAATTAATGGCTGCTCAAATGGATGTGCCCCTTATTGGAGAGATACCCCTTGATACACAGATGGTGGAAATGGGGGATAAGGGCAGATTGGATTCTCTTATGGAAAAAACCGATCTGGAGATAAATAAGGCTTACAAACAGATCGTAGAAAGGATTGTCAAGGGATAATCCCTCACCCCTGCAATGAAGTTGTAATACTCCCGGATTTTTTAAGGGCCAAAATGTTACATCAAGGGTTAATTTTATAACTCAAGGAGGACTTTTGAGATGGAAGAAGGAAGAATTGCTATCCCGTCCATGGGACCCGGTGGTCTTGATGGCCAGAGGTCGGGCCATTTCGGGCATTGTGATGTTTTTACCATGGTGGATGTTGAAAACGGGGAAATCAAAGAGGTGAGTACCGTTCCGAATCAGAGCCATGTTCAGGGAGGATGCATGGTCCCTGTGAACCTGCTGGCAGGACACAATGTCAAGGCCCTGATTGTCGGGGGTATCGGTATGCGGCCCTTAATGGGTTTCAGGCAGGTGGGGATTGATGTTTATTATGATGAGACCCGGCCTGAGATAAGACCTGTTGTTGAAGACCTGATCGCCGGCAAGCTACCAGCAATAGGGGATGATCAGGTGTGTGGGGGCGGCGGCGGAGCCATGCAATAAACCATAGGACCTTGTTTAAAAGATGAAAGGTTTTTTCCATGGGCAAAAAAGAAGCAAATGATGATGTATACAATATTCTGTCCGAGTCCGGATATTCGGATAAGGCAATCGAATACTTTCAGGCAAAGGAAAACATGGGCGTTATAGATAATGCCGATCAGGTTACGGATCTTGTCGGGCCCTGCGGTGACACAATGAAGATCTCCTTTAATACCGACGGAGATACTATAAATGATGCAAAGATACAGGTTCTGGGTTGTCCCGGTGCTGTTGCGTCCGGTTGCGCGGTGGTAAATCTCACCAAGGGAAAGACTTTGGATGAGGCCGCCAAGATCGACCTGGATGTCCTTTACAAAGAGGTTGAAAAATTACCGGACAAAAAGATTCATTGCGCACGCCTGGCCATAAAGACCCTGCAAAAGGCACTGAAAGAATATGAGGAAAAGAGCCTGGGTAAGGCGACAGGTGAGAGTGCCGGGAGGAAATAATGAAAATAGCCGTTACATCTCAAGGAACCGACCTCGATTCTGAGGTAGACCCCAGGTTTGGCAGGGCCCTTTATTTTGTTGTCGTGGATTCCGAGACCCTAGCCTTTGAGGCGCTGGATAACAAGGAGAATTTAAACGCCCTCAAAGGGGCCGGAATCCAGGCCGCCGGAATGGTGAGCGACAATGGGGCCGAAGTTTTACTTACGGGATTCTGCGGACCCAATGCATTCAAGGCCTTAGCTGCCGCAAAAGTGGGCGTAGCCAATAATGCCAGCGGTACGGTCAGGGAAGCGGTGCAGGCCTATCTTGACGGGAAGCTCCCTCTGGCCGATAAGGCCGATGTTGAGGGTGGCTGGTAGGAGAGAAAATATGCCGATATTTGAGTTTGAGTGTGTTGATTGCGGTCATCATACCGAGATCCTGATGGCAAGCACGGAAACGGACCTGGTTGCCTGTGGAAACTGTGGTGGGCACAATCTCAAAAAACTGTTGTCAGCGCCCGCTGCTGTTAGCCCCATAAAGGGTTTCCCGGTGAACGGCGCTGATCGATGCTGCGGCACTGAAGGACCACCTGCAACCTGTGCAGGTCCTGGAAGTTGCTGTGGTCGTAATTGATCACGAAAGGCTATCTTTTTTTTCTGTAATAGTCTTCGATCTCCCTTAGCAGAAAGATGTATTCTTCCTGAAATTGGAAATCCGGATAGTATCTTATTTCATTCTTCAGCGGCTCGATCAACGGGCATATATCGATTCCGCAGTTATTTCTTCCCTTCTTATCGGCCTCATGAACAATAAGAACACAGTAGTAGCTGATCAGCAGCCTGAGAGCCGGGGGTCTTCTGAATAGATAGGCCCTTCCACCGGTTGTATTTATAAAAAATCCCGCGTACTGATAAAGGACCGTCATGGAAGGCCTGATGTTTTCCGGGTCAGGACAACGATCGCCCAATGTGAGCCACCTGTAGAACATTTCCAGGCTTATCTCCATTG
>DAOUXC010000043.1 GCA_030666795.1 Desulfobacteraceae bacterium | reverse complement strand
GGAAATTTGATCTGACCGACAGCGACTATAACAACTGGTCCGTGGCCTATAACGATGTGGTTGATGGTAAAGACTTAGATGACCAAACCCCCAGGCCGCTCTTTCAGGCCAAGGGTCCCGGTGGTCTCGGGTTTGACGACCAGCCCATAACCACTAAACCCGAAGTGATTTATCATTGTGAAAAACATGGCTATATGGTCATTGTCGGAACCGGGAAATATTTAGGGGAGAGCGATTTTGCGGATTCCAGGACCCAGACCATTTATGGGATATGGGACTACGGCGATGATGATGACGACGGTGAATATGTCGGGTCTTTCGATAGGGGCGAAACGCCTCAACTCTCAAACCAGCCGGACACGGTGACCCTGTTACAGCAGACCGTAATCCCGGGCGATTTTACTACACAAGCTGGTCAACGCCTGAGGATACTTACCGATCATGTCCCTGATTGGACGGTGACCACATCTGATGAAGATTGCACGGTCGGCGGTACAGGTGATACGCCGTGCGACCCGGACGGAGTGGGCAACCCCGATCCTGAAGCTAATGTGGGATGGTACTTTGATCTGCCTGACATCGGGGAGAGGGTGTCCAGTGACCTCCTTATCAGAGAGGGAAAAGCTATACAGGTAAGCTTTGTTCCCGAGTATTCCCCATGTGGTACGGGTGGTAATTCCATTATCATGGAAATGGATGCCTGTACGGGCGGGAGGCTCACGGAAGCTCA
Organism: Desulfobacteraceae bacterium; assembly: GCA_030666795.1. Classification (GTDB taxonomy): domain Bacteria; phylum Desulfobacterota; class DSM-4660; order Desulfatiglandales; family Desulfatiglandaceae; genus JAIOSR01. Next base: position 14,230 of record DAOUXC010000043.1, on the reverse strand, counting down.
GTTTGATATTAATAATGACGGGGTGATTGATGAAAATGATCTTATCAATATCGGAACCGAAGAGTCGCCTGTATGGGTGGCCCCAACCGGCATAACATATCCGGGACATCTCCAGCCGCCCGCCATATTGCAGGTTGGAGAAGAAGAGATGAAGTACTTCAGTACGAATGTGGGGACCATCGTGACCCTGAAGGAGAAAGGGGCTCGCCTGGGCATAATCTACTGGATGGAATTTGAATAGAAGTGGGAGGTGTAACATGTCTCTTAGTATGAAAAGGACTATCCTGATCTGTATCGGATTGGCACTATTTTTTGCTAATGCCGTAGTCCCTTCAGGTATTAGCCATGCGCAAAGGGGAGTTAAACCGGAAGTCGTGCTGCCCGAACATTACCCCGATGGGTTTGACGGCTTTGGGCGAATTGACCGGATGGCAAAGGATGAGGTGGTGATTGATGATACTTTGATCCCTCTTGCATCTTATGTATTATACCACACACCGGAAGAGAAGGACGCGCCGAGCTATTTGTTTGTACCGGGAAAGCTCGTGGGATTTATGAAAAACTCGGAAAATGCGATCGAATCATTGTGGTTGATTGAATAACCCTAAAGTTGCAAAAGTCGAGGGTGCTGCAGCTCCGAGGCGTCAAGGGTGAAGCCGTAGTGCTCTACTGCGAACCCATGACAACAAAGGAGATGCGGTGCCTCGGCTTTCCCGAAGGGTAAACAAGTCGGCGGTTTTGAGGCCTTTGCTCTAAATCACAAATAGTGATATTCTACAATGCCTGTGAAAATGAGCAGAAACCTTTATGCGTAATGCTTTTTAATAATGATCAGGCGTGTTGTTTCTGCAACATTAGGGTAAAGGGAGGTACTGCTTATGAGTCCTTGCAAACGCATGTGTTGTGTCGCCGGAATAATTGCGGTCCTGGCCCTGATTATGCCGGATCATCTCGTATTCTCACAGGGCGATGATGGCAATATTTCCACTCTTGACGGCATTAAGAGTATATATTTGCTTATAGAGCCTGTTGCCCGTGAAGTCGAAAAGGAGGGCCTTACCACCCGGCAGTTACGGTATGATGCCGAAAAAAAGCTTCAAAAGGCAGGGATTAAACGCCTTTCCGAAGAGGAATATGACAAATACAAGACCATTCGGAGCTATCCTATGGCGCGTCTTGAAGTGCTCACGGATGTACAAGAGGTCAAAGATACCAAGGATCTAAGGATTTACAATATTACCGTTCAAATCCGGCAGGTGGTCTGGCTCGGGCGAAAGCCCATAGTCAACTTCGCAGGCACCACGTGGAGGACACAGGAATTTGGGTATACCTGGAGTTTGGATGTGGTGCGGGATAAGGTGAAGGAAGCCGTAGGCCGGTTTATCACGGCATATTTATCCGCAAACCAGTAATAGGATTAAAGGAGGTATGTAGCTCAACCTCATATAGTTTGTGGGGCCGGTGCGTGAAAAGACACTTGAATAGCGAACACCGAACAAGGAATTTCGAACCGCAGAACTTAAAATACTTCGACATTCTGCGGTTCTCAGTGATCAATGCATGCCCCAACAGCCTTTGTCATCCCGGCCCCGTACTATGTGCGGGGCCGGGATGACGATTTTTTACGAGTTCGTCAATATTGTATTAAAAAAGGCAGGGGAAAGACCCTGCCTTTTTTATTTCTGACTATTAATGGTTTTTGATCAGCGCTTCCCGAATCTCTTTCTGAAACCTGCAAGACCTAATAAGCCGGAACCCAAAAGGAGCATGGTGGCGGGTTCGGGGACGGGCGCACCTGTACCCCACTGGACGTCAACACTAACAATGTCATCGAATACATAGTAATAAGGGTCGGTAATATACTGCGTCACATCAAACGTCTCAACCAAATTTGAAAAGAATTCAACAGGTTGGCCATTTTCATCCTGTCCACCCATATATAAATATTCAATTACATTCAAAGCAGTGACCTTCATAGAGCCCGAAACCAGAAAAATGTCTGTAAAACCTAAACCTGAAAAATTACCCTCCCTACTAATTACCGTATTGTCTGTAAAATCTATGTTGACGCCATAGAGCTCGTCGCCGCCCACCACAGTCGGATCCGTGATAGTAATTGTACCCCATGTTGTGCCTGGGTCGGTCTCGAAATAATCGTAAGTATGAATATCAATCTGGTATGCACTGACATTAAAGGGTAAAAAAATGATAGCCAATAAGATACATAAAAACAGCATGGTAATTTTCTTAATCCGCATGTGCCCCTCCTTATAGTTTTCTAAAGGTTAAAAATTAACATGAAAAAAATTCTGAGTGCATTTATATACTGCAAAAAAAAGGCCAAATTAATATTTATTAATTTGGCCCATTACAACAAAATGCATGATCCACAGGTATGTAAAAGTTTACCAATAAGTGCGTAAAACTTTTCTACTTTTTGGTAAAACTTTACATATTTTTAAAGATGGAAATGGGGGAGGAATAGGGCTTCTACTCAGGGCCAAGTCATTTAAACAGGTAATTGCTTGGAATAAATAAAGTTACTGTCTTATGAAAATCATGAAAATTTCAAGCACCAAAATACAAATCTCAAACAAATATCAATGACCGAAATTCAAAATTCAAAACAGATAGAATGACGGCGAGACATCCAATACGCGATTGAAATGTTTTGGTCATTGTAATTTGTAATTTTAATATTGTTTGTAATTTGAGTATTGTAATTTGGGATTTTAGTGCCGAATCCGGGAAAGCAAATCGCTTCTATCTGAATCAGTTAGAGTTGACTTTGACATTTCCCTGGGTTTCTACTCTTCAACATACTCACCATTTTTAAACTGACCTTCCAACTCTCTACCGTCGGAAAGGGTCAGGAGCCCCTGACCGTTAAACTTGTTATCCTTGAATTCGCCGACATACTTGCCACCGCTGGGAAACTCCATCTCACCTTCACCATCAAATTTATTGTCCACGAACCGCCCAACATATTTAGTTCCATCTTTTGCGATCATTGTGCCCTGTCCGTTAAACTTGCCATTGCTGAACGCACCTGCATATTTATTGCCGTTTCCAAGGGTCATTTCACATTTTCCTTCAATAAACCTGCCGTCCTCGAATAGTCCGGAATAAATGTTTTTGTTAGGAAAGGTCATGGTGCCTTGGCCGTTGAATTTATCGTCTGCAAACTGGCCTACGTATCTAGTCCCGTCGGCATAGGTCATCTCACCTTTACCGTTAAACTTATTTTTCTTGAATTGCCCCACGTATTTGGTCCCGTCTTTATAGGTCAGGGTTCCTTTACCATTGCCGCAATCACCCTTTATACACCCGCCAAATGTGTTGAGCGGAATAAAAAAGATTGACGCCAGTAAAAACATGAAAAGCGCTTTCATTTTTTTACCTCCCTTTAAGATTGATATGGCCGCAAAAAGGCGCAAAAGACACAAAAAATAAAATTTAAACATTGTAATATCAATTAATTATGACCGCCAGAAACATGAATGCGGACTTTTTACGAGTCCATCGTAGTTAAACATAGGTTAAGCGGTTCAACGTTCACGGTTCACAGTTAAAGAAGCATAACGGTCTGATATCAAAAGAATGATACCTCAGTAGGGACGACACGCATGTTTCATTTTTAAACTGCAAGAGTTTGAAGTGAACTAAAGTTTGAAGTGAGCTAATGTTAAGGAATTCTGTAAATTATATAAAATCAGTGGAGCAAAGCGACTCCATAACCCTGGCCCAGACCGATCACCATCACTTCACACCTAAAAAGTCAAGTCTGGAACGATACATTGGCTTGACCCAACATACTAACGAGTCGCACCAGGGCGGGCTTTATGAACTTTAGATCACTTTAGGCACTTTTAACTTGTATGGCTGATGGATTTCAATTGATTATAACCCCTGAACCTTGAACCGTTCACTTTAGGTTAAAGCACATAAAATCCAATCTTTGGACTGTGTTTATCGCCTTCAAAGAACTCACACCCCACGTAGTTACCGCTTACGCCTCTTACAACAGCCTTCCTTTCAACCTTTGAAGATACTGAATCATCAAGGGTAAATATCAACTTTATATGATCCCCTTTTTCCAGTTTGTGTGTTGCAATTGAGCTGAAGCCGATGCCAAGTACGGAGATATTCTTTATCCTGCACTTGAGGGTATGAGATCCGGTGGAAATGCTTTCCATCTTGATATCTCCCCATTTGTCCGGTTCCGAAAGTTTTTCAAAAAAGCCTTCAAGATTCGTTTCCTTTCGATACTGTTTCCTGAATTCCAGATGAACGTCAAAAACAGCCTTGCAGGAGCATCGCACCTTGAATCTGTGTTTATCTTTAAGTCTTAGAGCCGGAACCGTCCTTGCCTCCTTACACTTTGGACATTGAACCACGACGGTATCATTCTCGCCTATAAAAATTTTCTGGATTTCCATTACGCATCCCCCGATTCCCACCCATTGGTAGGGTAGTGCCCCGGTTGCAAAAAACCGGCCCTCCGCATATGGCATGATACCGGTAAATCGCCGCCGTTGCAAGGCTAAAAGGCTTTGTGAAAGGGCACGGCAGTATTTTGACAACCGACAGATATTCCATTTAATTTGTCCCAAGCCTCTCCCGGCCCTTGTTTAGGTCTTCGCACTGCAGGCAGGATAAAGTTGGAGAAAGGCAAGTAAAATTATTGCATATTAAGAGTGTCCTTTTACCTGGTTTTCCTGCAAAAGTCGTTTTCGTGGAACGGGGCATATTCGGGTCATCATGCATAAATTGCTTTAGATTTATTTGTCAAACGTAAAAAAGCTTTACAGTAACCCTAAAGTTGCAAAAGTCGAGAGTGCTGTAGATCCGAGGCGTCGAGGGTGAAGCCGTATTATTCTACTGCGAACCCTTGACAACAAAGGAGATGCAGCGCCCTAGGCTTTCCCGAAGGGTAAACAACACGGCGATTTTGAGTGCCTTGCTCGAACTCAATAATAGTGATGTCCTTAAATGCCTGTGAAAACGTGCGAAAACCTTGAGGTATAAAATTTTTGAATAATGTTAAGCCGTGTTGTTTATGCAATCTTAGGGAGCTATTGATGTTCCCATAAATGGAACAAAAAAGACTTTTATTGCAGAAATGAAGGTGATAAGATTAACTGAATTGTTTGAGCTTTTATATCGTTAGTCAAAAAAGGTGGTGAAACATGGCAAAAAAACGGAGCAATCCGTTTTCCTCTGAAAGCGTTTGCGGGATCCTTATAAAATACGGCCTCATATCAGAGGACCAGAAAAAAGAGATCCTGAGTAAACGGATCGGGGTTCAAAAAAAACTGGAGCGGGCACGGGCAGTGAAGCAGGCGTCCATGTCCTCCAAGGGCAGGCCCCAGAGCCCTATAACGGTTATAGACGTAATCATTGCCCTGAACCTGAACAGGGCGGATAATCCTGAAAAGGAACTGGATGAAGAGGTTATCTACCAGGTAATGGCAAAGGAGTGGAAGATCCCGTATAAGAAAATCAATCCGTTGGAGCTGGACCTGAATTTAGTAACAGGTACCATTCCCCACACATTTGCCATGAAACACTTAGTCTTTCCAATAGGGGTCAAGGATGGTTTCCTGACCGTGGCAACGCCCAATCCCTTTAACATAGAGGCCATGGAGGATATTGCCCTGGCCAGTCATATGAAGGTCACGGCGGTTGTCACCACCAAGTCGGATATTTTAAGACTGCTTAACGAGTTTTTCGGGTTCAAACGTTCCATTGCCGCGGCCCAGGACCAGTTTGCCGGACCCGCCGTGGACCTGGGTAACTTAGAGCAATATGTGAAGTTGATTGCCGCGGATGAACTTCCCTCTGATGACCAGCACATAGTAAATGCCGTAAATCATATCTTAGGCTATGCCTTTGATCAAAAGGCAAGTGATGTCCACATTGAGCCAAAACGGGAGGTGAGCCTGGTGAGGATGCGGATCGACGGCGCATTACACACGGTTTACAATCTCCCCAAGAACGTGCACTCCGCGATCCTGAGTCGTATAAAGACCATAGCCCGCTTAGACATGGCCGAAAAGAGACGGCCCCAAGACGGAAGGATTAAAATGGACAAGGGCGGCGTGGAGGCGGAGATACGAGTGTCCTCTATTCCCGTGGCTTTCGGGGAAAAGGTCGTCCTGCGGATCATGGATCCGGATATCCTTTTCCAGGACTATGACAGATTAGGGTTCACTCCCGGGGACCTGATCCGCTACCAGCAGTTCATTAACATGCCACACGGAATTGTGCTGGTGTGCGGGCCCACGGGGAGCGGGAAATCCACGACCCTTTATTCAACTCTCAAGTATCTCTCAACGCCTGAGATCAATATTACGACCGTTGAAGAGCCCATTGAGATGATCCACGAAGACTTCAACCAGATCGGGGTTCAACCGGCCGTGGGTATCACTTTTGCCTCGATTTTGAGGAACATCCTCAGGCAGGACCCGGATATTATTATGATCGGCGAGATGAGGGATCTTGAAACGGCTGAAAATGCGGTCCAGGCGGCACTGACCGGACATTTGGTCATATCTACCCTTCATACCAATGATGCCCCTTCGGCGGTTACCCGGCTCCTCGATTTGGGCGTACCGGCATTCTTGATACGGGCGACGCTGATCGGCGTTTTGGGCCAGCGCCTGTTAAGAAAGATCTGCATCCATTGCAAGGAAACCTTTGAAATGGACAGCCAGGAACTGGGCTCTTTGGGCCTGGACCTGGGCAGAACAGGGACTTTGACACTCACCCGCGGAAAGGGTTGTCTCAAGTGCCGGGGAACGGGTTACTCGGGCAGGACCGGTATATATGAGGTTATCCCGTTCACGGAGGGCATGAAAAAGATCACATCCCCTGAGACGGATCTGATAGCCCTTCGTACCCAGGCCGAGAAAGAGGGTATGATCACCCTTCGGGAAAATGCTATCAAAAAGCTCTTAGACGGAATTACCACCTACCAGGAGGTCCTGAGGGTTACGTGGGAGCAGGTTTGATTGCTCGTAGTTTATGTTGTTTAGTGCAAATTCAGCATTTTCCGTGGGGTCAAATTTGTGATGGCCAAGCGGAATGATGGAGTGATGGAGTGATGGAGTAATGGGCGGTAAATGCGTGTATGTTCATTTCAATCGTCTTTCTTTCAACAAAGCCATTTCTCCAACACTCCAACACTCCAATACTCCAGCTGCGGAGCGAAGCGGAGCCAAGTTCTCATGCTTATCCAACTGAGCATCTCCAATTTTGCCATTATCAAACATCTTGAGATAACACTCGGGCCCGGGCTCAACATCCTGTCCGGAGAGACCGGCGCGGGAAAATCAATCATCATCAATGCCATGAATTTGATCTTAGGCGGAAGGGCGTCCGCGGATCTCATCCGTAGCGGGTGCAAAGAGGCCGAGGTCGAGGCCCTTTTTACGTTCCCTGAAAATCCTTTCTTAAAAGATATGTTATCCGGCTTAGGGTTTACCTTTGAAGGGGAGCTGCTGATCAAGCGGACTATTTTTCGTGAAGGCCGGAACAGGATATTTATTAACGGGTCCATGGCCACCCTGCAAATATTGTCCCGTTTGGGGGCGGTGCTGATCAGCATTTCCGGGCAGCATGAGCATCAATTCCTGTTGAAACCTGACAATCATCTCTATGTATTGGATATTTTCGGAGGGCTTTCAGATGAGCGGCATAACCTGGAAGAGGTATTCGGCAGGTACCAGTCATTAGAAAAAGCGGTTTACAGGCTGGAAAAGGCGATCGGTGAGACCGCGGAGAAACAGGATTTGACAGGATTCCAGATCCAGGAAATCGAAAGGGCCGAAATAGCGGCCGGCGAAGACGAGGCCTTGGCCGAAGAAAAAGGACGCCTTCAGCACGCGGAGGAATTGCTGGAGATCGTTACGGAAGGGTATCAGTCCCTTTACGAGAGGCATGACTCAGCGCTGTCATCCATGTCTCAGTGCATAAAAAGATTAGAGAAGGGGGGGGAGATAGCCCCGGCACTCGGTACGATCAGGGACAGCTTAGTCGACATTGAAGTGAGGCTTGAGGATGCCTCTTTTATGCTCAGAGATTATCAGAAAACCATTAATCTGGATCCCATAAGGCTTGAAGAGGTGGTGGAGAGGCTTGAACTGTTAAACAGGCTCAAGAGAAAATATGGCCCCACCTTAGAGGACGTCTTCCGTTTCAGGGATAAATTGGCGTCAAGAATGTACAATTTAGACGAAAAACGGGAAAAACTGGATCAATTGACAAAAGAGCGCCAGGCCCTGGGAGCGGAGGCCCTTGAAAGGGCAAGAGAACTTTCCGGAAAAAGGAAAAAGGCTGCCGGAGTATTAGAAAAGGCCGTGGAAAAGGAACTCCGCCTGCTTCACATGGAAAAAACCCGGTTTAAAGTAAGGTTTGACTTGGAGAGGGACGGCCCCGACGAGCCGGCGGGCGGGGGTCTCGAACGCATGGGTGCGCATGGTTTCGATTACGTGGAATTTATGATGTCGCCCAACGTGGGCGAGGAATTGAGGCCCCTTGCCAAGATTGCCTCGGGTGGAGAACTCTCAAGGATTATCTTGGCCGTAAAAACGATATTGGCGAGAACTGCCTCTGTGGAGACCATTATCTTTGACGAGGTTGATTCGGGCATCAGTGGCGCTACCGCTGAGGTGGTAGGAGAAAAGCTTCTGACTTTGGCCGAATATCACCAGTTATTGTGCATTACCCACCTGCCCCAGATAGCTACCCAGGGCCATGTCCACTTCCTGGTGAGCAAAGACGTTTCAGGCGGCCGGACCCATACCACTATTTCTAAACTAACCCCAGAGGAAAGGGTACGGGAAATAGCTCGACTTCTGGGTGGCCGGGAGATTACCCAGCGTGCCGTGGACCATGCAAAGGAGATGCTGGGTTAACGGTCCCTTACAACCTGTCCCTCCGAAAACTCCCCCTCGCCCACCGGTACGGCTAAGGAATGCCTTTCCATGATTGAGGTCACCTTTATTTTCCCCAGCTTTTTTCCTAAGATCTTAAGTGATTTACCATCTTTACAGGCGATTGTCTCTCCCTGGGCAAAGACGGTAAACTCCTGACCCGGTTTAACACCCACCTCGCTGCCCGCATTAATCATAATAGAGTTGTTTTCTATGGATAGGATCCTGCCGGACCATGGTTCCCGGACCAGACCCCTGTTAACCGCCTTACTCTGTCGTTTCAGGATACGGGGCATGGCCTTTTTTAACACCCGATCAATAATTTTTCCCTGATCCTGGTCTTTCAGTTTATCCTCACGAAAAGTCATTTCCACTGATTCGTTGTTAATCATATAGATGGTGCCGTCCTGGACGCCTACAACAAATATAATAACAGTTACAACATAGCTTTTCAGGGCCTTGCGGAAAGGCCATGTCCAAAAAGCGGTCTTTTTGTCAGTGATCTCAATCGGATTAATGGTCCCGCTAATGAGGGTATTTATATCAAGATCCTCCGCCCTTTTAATGAGTGCCGGGTTGGTCAAAATACTCAATTTGATATGTCTGCCCCTTTTTGGCAGGGGCACGCCCTCGGGGGCCTGATAGACAAGGAGATAGGGCGATTTTCTCAGAAGCTTGATAAAGCTCGCAGTGGTTTCCGCGGCCCTTCCCGATCCGAGCCGCGCATCGTCCACCAGAGGAAGAACCATTACGCGTTTTTTGAGACCGGACTTTGTCGGCAGTATCTTTTCGGCCACGGCCTTTGGGGATATAACTTCAAGAACGGATTTTGTAGTGCTGCAGCCTGGGACTGCGAAAAGAATAATGGCTGTGACTAAAAAAAACAGGCCCGAAAAATGGTGTCTTTTCATTGGGTATGCCTTTCTGTAATGTGAATTTATGGATATCAATGATTGAATCTTATAATGAAATATTTTGTAATACTCTATAATTGTTAAGGTAATGTCTTGTAAAGAAATATTGTAGGGGTTCACCGGTTCAAAGGTTCAAGGTTCTACTCTCGTGCCTAGATTGCACTGATGTTGTATCTTTACGAGAAATGCGTCAGTTTCGTCAAGTCTAATCCAAAATTCGGAGTCAAACCGGCAATTAATTGGGGACATGAGAATTTTTAATAAGATCTTAGGATCATCACTCTCTTTCGTTGCCTTTTCAGAACACAATATCAAAGGAGTCAAATTCGCCTTTCCATTCTTCCCGTGTTTCATGGACCCGTGATACCTTTGCGCGGGGCGGGCCCTGGTGGCACCAGGAAACCAGTTTTTTCACCTGATCTTCCGGCCCTTCCGCAACGGCCTCGACCGAGCCGTCCCGCCGGTTTCTGACCCAACCGGAAACACCCAGTGCCTGGGCTTCACTGCGGGTGGAGTCCCGGAACCATACCCCCTGGACCCGGCCTTCTATAATAAGACGGACTCTGGAGTTATCCATGATCTTCCCCCAATATGCTCAAGAATTCATCCTCATTAAGGATGGAGACACCCAGATCCCGGGCCTTTTTGAGTTTTGAACCGGGGGCCTCTCCCACAACCAGGTAGTCTGTGCCGCCGCTTATTGATGAGCCGATCCTGCCCCCTTTCCCCATGATTTGTTCCTTGGCCTGAGCGCGTTTCAGGGAATTAAGCGAACCTGTAAAAACAAAGGACTTTCCGGAGATGGGGGATGGAGGAAAAACCGGCCTTGCCTCTTCCCATCGGATCCCGCTCTCAAGCAGGCGCTTGATGTTTTGTATCTTGGAGTCGTCTTCAAAATAGGAAACAATACTCCCTGCAATTTCTTCACCTATACCCTTGATTCCCGAATCACCCTCACCTCGTTTGCCTTTCCGATACACCAGATCCTCCCTTGAGGCATTCTGAATCATGTCGAATCTTTCAAAGTGATCTGCAAGGAGCCGGGCAATGTGCTCCCCAACATGTCGAATTCCAAGGGCGAAGATGAATTTGGCCAGGGTAGTCTTCTTGCTGTCTTCTATGGCCCGAATGAGATTGTCTGTTGATTTTTTATCTATTTTGTCAAGAGACATGAGGTCTTCTTGCCTGAGTCGGTACAGGTCCGATTCATCCCGTATCATGCCTTTATTTAGCAACTGGGCAATGGTTTTTTCCCCGAGACCGTCAATGTTCATTCCCCCTTTGGAAACAAAATGTTTTAGTGAAGCCATGATCTGGGCAGGGCAGTCGGGGTTTGGACATCGTAAGACCACTTCTCCCTCTTTCTTCACCACTGCCGTACCGCACGCCGGGCATTGGTCGGGCATGATAAAGATTTTTTCCTGACCGGTCCGCTTTGATGCAATGACCTTCACTATCTCCGGGATGACATCTCCTGCCCTCTGGACAATGACCGTATCAAGCTCCCGAATGCCCTTTTTGCTGATTTCCTCCTGGTTATGAAGGGTGGCTCGTTTTACAAGGACACCTCCGATTTCAACCGGTTCAAGTTGGGCCACGGGGGTCAATGCACCGGTTCGTCCTACCTGGACATCAATTTTTGTTATCCTGGTGGTCTCCTGGGAGGGTTTGAACTTATATGCAAGTGCCCACCTGGGGCTCCTTGTTTTTTCACCTAATCTTTTCTGGATGTCGATCTGGTTTGCCTTGATGACGGCCCCGTCGATTTCGTAATGGAACCGGGACCTTGTTTCCTCAAGATGGTGGCACTGATCTATGACCTCATTAATATCCCTGCATATTTTTATGTGCGGGATATTGATCCTTAGTCCCCACTCGTTAAGGGCCATCATCAATTCGTGCTGTGTTGAAAACATCGGTGTACTGATCCGGCCAATTCCGTAGCAGAAGATGTTCAACGGTCTTGTTAAGGTAACCCTGAAATCAAGCTGCCTTAGGGAACCTGCCGCGGCATTTCTGGGGTTGGCAAAGACCGGCAGGGCTTTTTCGGCCCTTTTTCGGTTTAATTTGTTAAACGCCTCTGACTCCATGTAGACTTCACCCCTCACCTCTAAGAGGTCGGGTATGGGTTGCGCCCTGTTCCTCTTGGTGAGCGTTAATGGGATCGTGAGGATGGTCTTGATATTCGTGGTGACGTTTTCTCCCACATACGCATCTCCCCTTGTTGAGGCCACAGTGAGTTTGCCCTTTTCAAAAACAAGTTCCACTGCCAGACCGTCTATCTTGGGTTCAACAGTATAATCAAAATGAGAGTCATCGCCCAGAAATCTCCTGATCCTGGCGTCAAAAGCGAGGATATCCTCATCCTGAAAACCGTTTTCCAGGCTGAGCATGGGCTGGCCGTGTTTGACCTCGGAAAAGGTCTCCCTGGGTTTTGCCCCTACGTGCCGGGAGGGAGAGTCGGGCGTGACCAGTTCCGGGTATTGCCGTTCCAGATCCAGCAGACGCCTAAAAAGCCGGTCATAGTCGGCATCTGAGATCTCCGGGTCATCCATGGAATAATAGCGGTGGTTGTGATACCGAATCTTTTCTCTTAGTTCTTCAATTTCCTTAATAATTTCTTCCATCATAAAAACCTTTAGACAGGATTACAGGATGAACATGATAACAAAAATAAGATGTTGTTTGTGTCCTAAAAAAAACAAAATCCTGTCCATCCCGTTGATCTTGTCAAAAAAATAGCCGGCAACTTTTATGAATTCAGCAACCTGCAAGACGAAGCAGAATGTGTCCGGCCGCTCGCGAATTCTTTTTCAACAAGGGGTCGGAAAAGCCAGGCCTCCATTTGAGATCAAAGAGTTCATCCGAGACTACCAGCAACCCCGCCATTGAGACCGACCGGTAGATGGCCACGGTCATGAGGGCCGACATTTCCATTTCAACGGCCAAGATGCCCTGATTTTGATAGGCCCTTACCTTGTCCGGGGTTTCCCTGTAGACCGCGTCCGTAGTCCATACCGAGCCCTTGGAAAAAGGGAGGCCCTGTTGTTTAAGGGCTTGTTCCAGCATGCTGTTGAGTCTTGCATTCGATTCAGGTGCCCTGCCAGGAATAGGATAATGTGCGGATGTCCCCTCTTCTGATACGGCATTCGTGGGAATTACCACATGTCCAGCGCGCACATTATGTTGCAAAGATCCGCACCAGCCCAGGACCCAGACCCTTTTTGCCCCAAGTATGATCAGTTTTTCCATGGCAATGGTAGCGTGGGGAGCCCCTAAGAAGGGGCCGGAAACCGTTATACTGGAACCGGGGTCCTCACTTGTCCGGTACAAATTGTACAGACTCATGTCACGGAATGGGATCTTTTTGGCGTTGGCCTTGAGAACCAGAGACTTGAGTTCTGAAGGGATCATCACCATCAAGGCGTCCGGACCTATTTGGGGATCACCTTTTCCTTTAACAGGAGAGATAATGCCTTCGCCATTTTTGGGTTTTCTGCTCAACGTCGTTGTTTGTCCTTTATCAATATCATTTAGGTGTTCGGAGGTCCAGACCTGTCCGCAAGGATTAAAGCGGGTGAATCAGACAGAACGGCCCGTCCTCAGTGTTGCCATGGATGGAAGTCAGGCGGCTTTCAGGTGAACCTGACAAATGGTTACATTAGATTTTATGTTCTTTATTGGCAACATCAAAATCAGGGAATTAAATGGGGGGTCAATATTTTGATGGCAAATACATATAAATGTGGTAAAATTTATAAATATGAAGAGATGTCTTTGGGTTTTTGGGGAGAGTTTCGTTTTTTATTGACAGAATGCAAGTTAATGAATTAAATTAGAGGATTGCCGAATAAAAGGGCCATCTAAATGTTTGAAAGTCTTACAGAGAGATTAAATCGCACATTTAAAAAGATAACAGGGCGTGGCAGATTAAGCGAAGCGAATATCCAAGATGCCTTGAAAGAGGTGCGTTTAGCCCTTCTGGAGGCGGATGTCAACTATAAAGTGGTAAAAAAGCTGGTGGATGACATCCGCCGGCGTGCTGTTGGACAGGAAGTCTTAGAGAGTCTGACTCCGGGCCAGCAGCTCATAAAAATCGTCAATGAAGAACTGACGATCCTGATGGGTGAGGAAAAGCAGGGTCTTCAATTAACAGGAAGGACGCCTCACTTGCTGATGCTTGTCGGGCTTCAGGGTTCGGGCAAGACCACGACCGCAGCCAAGCTGGCAAGGTTACTTCGAAAACAGGGAAGGCACCCGTATCTTGTCCCAGCGGATATTTACAGACCGGCCGCCATTGATCAGCTAAAGAAATTGGGCGCACAGATTGATCTGCCCGTGTATCCATCTGATCAGGCACAAAAGCCGGAAGACATTTGC
>DAOUXC010000100.1 GCA_030666795.1 Desulfobacteraceae bacterium | reverse complement strand
TCATTGAATATTGGAATTTGAGATTTGTTTGTTATTTGGTGCTTGGAACTTGTACGTTTAGACACAAAAATCCAAGGCAGAGCCATCTAGCTCTGACTCCCGCACCGCGGGATCTTCGGCGGTCCCAAAGGACCAGGTTTTCAATGGGAAATAAATCATCAATATAATCACGGGAATATCTTGCCGGGATTTAATATCCCTTTGGGATCAAACAGGTCCTTGATTTTCTTCATCCATTCCAGGCTTTGTCCGTGCTCGGCCTGCATAAACTTCCGTTTTCCAATGCCCACACCGTGCTCCCCTGTGGCCGTTCCGCCCATGGCAAGGGCCTTTTCCACCATGCGCCCGTTAACCTGATCGATAACGGCCCACTCCTTTTCATCCCCGTTTTTTCCCATAAAAACAAGGTGAAGGTTTCCATCACCCGCATGGCTCAGTGTATATCCGGGAATATTCGAGTTCATAGATTCCTCCCTTGCCATGGCTATGATTTCCGGGTAGGCGGAAATAGGAACAGCCACGTCAATAGCCATATGGGATCGACCCGGGTGGCTCCGGATTATCATCTCGCCTAATTCATGACGGGCCTTCAGGAATTCATCACGTTCCTTTCTTTCAATGCCCGGTCTGAAATCATGGCAGCCCATGTCTTTGCAGATATCACCGGCCATGTCCATAATTTCCATTAACTGCTTCTGGCTGGGTCCGTGAAATTCCAAAAAAAGTGTAGGGGAAGGCTTTAAACCCATTTCCTTCTCCTTGTTGATAAGCGCAATGCATTCAGGGGACAGGAGTTCTAAGGACGCGGGATCGAGCCCGGCCCGAATCATCTCAAAAACCGCCTTTCCGGCCTCCTCTACTCTCGGGAAGGTCGCCGTGGCAGAGGAAAATTCTTCGGGCATGCCGGTCAATCGGACCGTCGCCTGCACGACTATTCCGAGGGTGCCCTCGGATCCTACAAAAAGATTGATCAGGTCATAGCCCGAAGAAGTCTTGGTAGACCGGCTCCCTGTCTCAATGATTTCCCCACTTGCCAGGACCACCGAAAGTTGAAGGATATTCGCCCTGGTCGATCCATACCGTACTGTCCGGGTTCCGCTGGCGTTATTGGCGATCATCCCTCCGATGGTTGCATTTGCGCCCGGATCAGGGGGGAAGAACAATCCCCGATGCCTCAGTTTCTCGTTAAGGTCCCGGTAAATAACACCCGGTTCAACATCGGCCTGAAAATCCGATTCCCTGATTTCCACTATCCGGTTCATCTTTGACAAATCAACAACCAGACCCTTTTGCACCGGGATCGGGTTGCCTTCCAGGCTCGACCCCGCGCCCCATCCCGTGACAGGGATCGTATGTTCATTGGCGTATCTCAATATATTCGATACCTCGGTCCTGCTGATCGGCCATATCACGGCCTCCGGCCTGGTGGGTGGATGCTGGGACTGGTCTTTGGCGTGGAGGTCGAGATAAGATTCACCCGTCGAAAACCGCTCCGGTTCCACCATGGATTCAAGGTCTTTGATATTTTGCTGTGTCAGACTTGCGTATTCCATAGAAAACTCCTTTTCCCTCAGTTGCTTGAATGATGCACTGGATCCTTATACTTTCTGTTTATTCGAATATGTATCAAACAAAGTTCTTTTTGTCAGGTGTTAAGTTTCAATGTCCCGGCATTTTTAAATGGCTAAAATGTTATGGCTTTTTTATTTTGCATTTTTCGATTATGTGCTAAAATACAATTCCTTTAATAAAGCAAGAAATTGCAGAGACTGAACTGTAGCCAAAAGATTGGCGGGCCTTGAAACGTGTTTTTCCTAAAGGCCCTGTTGAATAACCGGAAAGGACAAGAAAGGAGGGAGGAAAATGGCTGTAAAAATCATTATTAAAAGAAACGTCGCCAAAGAAAAAGAGTCGGAATTATTGCCTCTCCTCATCCAGCTAAGGTCCCTTGCCACAACGCAACCTGGTTACATCTCCGGTGAGACACTGAGGAATATGGATAACCCTGAAGAATACCTGGTCATCAGCACCTGGCAGTCCCAGGATAACTGGAATGCATGGGTCTTGAGTAAGCAAAGGGCCAATATTCAGGAAAAAGTTGATGCACTGTTGGGGAAGAAATCCGAATACGAGACCTATCTCTATGGATAGCTGACATCAATTGTTGCGAGCCGTCCGGTGTTATGAGCGACACCGGACGGCTGAATGGGAGGAAAAATGTCTTACGGCCTGAACAGGGAAGAATCCCTTGATCTGTTAAACGATTATATTCAAAACCAGAACATGATAAAACACTGCCTGGCCTCGGAAGCGGTAATGATGGCCCTGGCAGAGCATTTGGGGGAAGATAGTGAAAAATGGGGATTGGCGGGTCTGCTCCATGATATTGATGTTGAATTAGTGGACGCGGATCTGTCAAAGCACGGCCTTGAGGCGGAAAAAATCCTTCGGGAAAAGGGAGTTGACGAAGAGATTGTCCGTGCAGTTAAACTCCATAACGAAAAGGCCCACGGCGAAAAACGTTCGGAAAAATTTCATTATGCCCTGGCAGCGGGAGAGACCATCACCGGTCTTATCATCGCCACCACCCTCGTATACCCGGACAAAAAGATCAAAAGCGTCAAGCCCAAATCCATTAAGAAAAGGATGAAAGAAAAGGCATTTGCCGCCAGCGTAAACCGGGATACGATAATGGAGTGTGAAAAACTGGGCCTGGACATCAGTGAATTCGCCGGGATCTGTTTGACCGCCATGCAGGGAATCGCGGATGATTTGGGGCTGTGATTCACATCGATTGTAATAGCTCGATAAGTAGGGCGTTAGTTTATAATGGCAGGGCATGTTTGCCCAACCTGCTGTTAAAAATTGAGTTTCAAAATCTGAAACTACTGGAACATAAACCGGCGCATACTTATATTCATCAGAAGTCCCATGCCCGCCATGGTTGAAATCAAAGATGACCCCCCATAGCTGAAAAGCAGTAGGGGTATTCCCACAACCGGCAAAAGGCCCGTAACCATTCCCACATTAATTGCTACCTGCCAGAACACAATAGCTACAACGCCAACAGCCATAATAGAGCCGAACTTATCCTTTGATTCCTTGGCTATATTGAGGCCCCACACGATCAGGAAAAGGTAGAGCAGTAGAAGAACTACTACGCCCACAAAACCCCACTCCTCGGCCAATACTGAAAATGCAAAATCCGTGTGTTGTTCCGGCAAAAAGTGTAGCCGTGTCTGTGTCCCCTTTAAAAAGCCCTTGCCCCAGAAAAGGCCGGAGCCGATGGCGATCTTGGATTGATTTATGTGGTATCCTGATCCCAGTGGATCCATATCGGGTCTCACAAATGTGAGTATCCGCATCTGTTGGTATTCTTTTAGGTTGAACCATATGAAGGGGGCCACGGCCAGGGCCGAAACCACTAAAATCAGCAACGACTTCCAGTGAACCTTGACAAATAGAATAATGGAAAAAGACACAACTACCAGAAGCAGGGCAGTGCCGAGGTCGGGCTCCTTTAATATCAGACCGGCAGGTATCCCTATGAGTATGAATGGTTGCCACAGGTCCCTCAAACGATATTCCTGATACCCGCCTTTTTCACTGAAAAACTTTGCGATTACCATCAAAATGGCTATCTTTGCCAGTTCTGACGGTTGAAAGGAAATGGGTCCCAGGCTCAACCACCTCTGCGAGCCTGATGTGACCCTTCCCGCAAACAGCACAAAAATCAGAAGGGCTATGGAAATGAAATAGACCGGATAAGCGAATCTTTCTAAGACATGGTAATTAAATGTGGTCATTAACAGGAAGACAAAAAACCCGATCAAAAACCAGTATATCTGTTTGGCAAAGACCTGGCCCCCCCCAACTTCCCTAATCGCATAGGTGGCGCTATAGAGATTGAGAATGCTGACTGCCGCCAAAAACAGCAGAAGGACCATCAAAACCCAATCAAAATTTTGAATCAATCTTCGATCAAACATGATACTCTCTATTTATCCACTCCCAAATACGCCTTAATCAATTGCTTGGCGATCGGCGCGGCCGCACTACCGCCGTGCCCGCCATGCTCGATCACTATTGACAAAGCTATTTCAGGCCTTTCCGCCGGGGCTATAGCCACAAACCAGGCGTGATCTCTGAATTCCAATGGGACTTCATCCCCCTGTTTCATGAGCTTTTCCTTTTCAAGGGTCACGACCTGCGCCGTGCCGGTCTTCCCCGCAACGGTGATCTGTCGCAATCTGGTCCTTGAACCTGTGCCATGCGGTTCATTGACCACGCCGATAAGGCCTTCCTTTACAATTTCCAGATACTCCGCTTTGATACCTGCCCTCCCGGTCGTTTCAGGGACAAGTTCAAACGCCGTCTCACCACCGGGTTTTTTAACCCACCTTGTCACCTGAGGCTTGTAAAGGGTACCGCCGTTAAAAACGGCCGAAATCATTGTTGCCATCTGGATCGGGGTTACCAGAACAAAGCTCTGCCCTATTGCCGTGGAAATTGTCTCTCCGGTCTGCCATGGGACACCAAACCTTTTTAACTTCCAACGGCTGGTTGGGATCAGACCTGTTTTTTCGCGGCCCGCATCAAAACCGGTCGTCTTTCCAAGCCCGAATCTTTTCGCGTAACGGGCAATCCTGTCAACACCCAGCCTTTTCCCTATCTTATAAAAATATATATCACATGACTCTCTCAAGGCCCTGTGGAGATTGACTTTTCCATGCCCATGCTTTTTCCAACAATGGTATTTATGCTGTCCCAAAGTGTAGACTCCATTACAGACAAGCTCTTCTTCCGGATCAACAACACCCTCTTCAAGGCCTGCTAAGGCAACGATGATCTTGAAAACAGAGCCCGGCGGGTATTGCCCGCACAGCGCCCTGTTTTGCAGAGGAAAGTCCTTGGATGTAGAGATTTCTTTCCAGGTCGCCCTGTCTATACCGCGGATAAACACATTGGGATTGAAAGAGGGTGTGCTGGCCATGGCCAAAATCTCACCCTTTTTGGGATCCATGGCCACAATCGCCCCTTTTTTGCCGACAAGGGACCTTTCCACCAGTGCCTGCAAATCCTTATCGATTGTCAGGTAAATACTCGCGCCGGAGACAGGGGGCTTGCGTGAAATAACACGTATTTTCCTTCCCGCGGCATCTACCTCCACCTGTTCGCCCCCTCGCATTCCGTTTAGTAATGGCTGCCATTTCCATTCCACTCCGGACTTTCCAATCAAATCCCCGCGTTTGTTTCCCGGATATTTTCCCGTCTTTAACTGCCTCTCACTGATTTCTCCCAAGTAGCCAAGGACATGAGAGGCAAGCTTTCCCCAGGCATAGTGTCTCTGGGGTTTTACTTTAATCATCACCCCGGACATATTGAATCTTTGGGTCTCGATCACGGCTAATTCATCTCGGGACATATCCCTTTTAAGGCAAACCGGCCTGAAGGGATATGCGGGGGATGCCTGTTTAAGTTTTTGCATTGCCAGTTCAGGGTCAAGACCTATCAACCGGTTCAGGCTTTTCAGGAGTCGCTCCCGGTCTTGAATCCCTTCGGGAATCACATATAGCCCGTAGGAAGGGCGATTGCCAACCAGCATCTCACCTTTCCGGTCAAATATGATGCCCCTGAAGGGGGAGATGTCCTGAAGTTGAAAACGATTGTCCTCCGACTTGGTCCGGTAGTTTGATCCGCTTAGAATCTGAAGGTGCCATAACCTGAGGATCAAAAGGCCGAACACCACCAGAACGACCAATATCGCCCTTTTGAGCTGCTTATTGAAAATCTCTACGGATACGGGATCAAAATCTGAGGTTCTCAAAACATTAGTCTCCACTTACCCGTTGAGGGTTCAAAGGTTCGGGATCCTTTGGGTTTCATAACCCTGAACTCTGAAAACTGAAACCCGCGCCCATAAACGCTTGCTTCTCTATTTTGTCAGGGCACTGCGGGTATCTTCAAAAGAAATGGCCCTCAGGCGATTGAACAGGTAGAAAATGATAGTCGCCATGAGGCCGGTAATTATTGCTGAGGCCACTGATATCCAGAGGAAAGGCCCTGGAAAGGTAACGTTTTGGGAAAAAAGGACAAGCACGAATAAAAGGAGGATCTTTTTAAATAAAACCGCCAATGAAACCAGAATCACCTGTCCCTTCGGGGTTTGAAGATCAAAGAACCGGCAACCTAAATAAATTGCCCCGAAAACACCGATACAAATCATGGAAAAAAGACCATGCAAACCGCCTGAAAAGAGATCGATCAAAAAACCCTGGCCAAAAGCAAAGGTGCCTGCAGCAGTCTGCCCGTAAGAAAGAAAAAGATAGGCCGTTAATATAGTCAAAAGATCCAGATCAAAAAAATCCGAACCCATTAAGTTAAGCCATTTCCCCTTGACCAGGGTGAAAATTATCCCCAAAAGCCATGCAAAAATGCAAAAGGCGACTTCTTTTTTCGCCGAGGTTTCGACTTGTTTTTTCCTTTCTTTATTGTGTCAAAATTACCAAAACTTCTTCTAATTTAGAAAAATCAACAACAGGTTTGACCACAATGTCCTTGAAAAGGTCTCCTGATACTTCTTTTACGTCTAAAATACGTCCCACGGGCAGGCCTTTCGGGAAAGTGCCTCCAAGGCCCGACGTGACGACCATATCTCCGATAGCGACATCGCTGGATTTCACTACGTAATCCAGCTTGCAGTTGTCAATGGATTCCCCTTTTACCATACCCCTGTCGCGAGATCTCTGGACAAGGCAATCAACAGCACTGTTCTGATCAATGATCAACAGGGCCTTCGCATAAGTCGGCGAGACAGAGACGATTCTGCCGACAACACCGCAGGCACTGACTACAGGCATATTTAACTTCAAGCCTGCTTTTTTCCCTTTGTCAATAATAATTGATTTGAACCATCCCGTGGGGTCCAGGCCGATTGCCTGGGCAGCCAGTACCGGCCTGTCAATGGTATGCTTGAATTGAAGGAGTTCCTGAAGTCTCTGGTGAGTAGACAACTGCTCCCTGTAACGGATGTTTTCCATCCTGAGGGCATCAAACTCTTTTTTCAACCGCCTGTTTTCATGGCGGACATTGACTAAATGGAAATAGCCTAACCAGAACTTCTCCGTGATATTGACAGTATGTGTGATGAACCTTTGAAAGGGCGCCGTGATTTGTACAATAAGCTGTTCGGCCGGGTTCCACTTAGCCCTTTGGCTTGAATTTGACGACAGCAAAAATAAAATAAAGCCGGCAATAAAAATCCACAACCAGATTTTTCGAAAGCTTGTTACACCTTTCAATGACTGGACTCAGCTCCGCTTTTATCTACGATCCATTCTTTGCAAAAATAGGCCTTGTGGCCTTGTTTTACGCCTCTTTGCCCCCTGCTTTTGAAGGATAGTCCCGACAAAGACCGAATTTTTTCATTTATGGACAGCCGCTAACCGATTGCAACCTCCCTAAGGATTGCAAGGCTTTCTAAGGTTTTTCCGGAACCAATAACCACTGTGGATAAGGGATCTTCAGTGACCGTTATGGGAAGCTTGGTTTCCTCTCTCAGCAGGACGTCAAGATTCTTTAGCAATGAACCGCCTCCGGTCAAGACGATCCCCTTATCGACTATATCCGAGGCTAATTCCGGCGGTGTCTGCTCCAGGGCAATGCGCACTGTTTCAACAATCGTCTCCACCTGCTCTGAAATGGCCTTCCTTATCTCATCCGAGTCTATGGTCAAAATCTTCGGAATCCCGGTGACCAGATCCCGGCCCTTTACTTCAATGGTGTCAATTTCATCGCTTGGAAAGGCATTTCCGATGCTGGTTTTTATGATCTCTGAAGTCCTTATCCCTATCAAGAGATTGTATTTTCTTTTAATGTGGTTCAAAATGGCATCGTCCATCTTGTCTCCGGCAACCCTGACAGACCTGCTGTAGACAATCCCGGCAAGGGAGATGACCGCAACTTCCGTGGTCCCGCCGCCAATATCAACTACCATGTTTGCAGTAGGTTCGGTGATGGGCAATCCTGCGCCTATAGCCGCGGCCATAGGCTCCTCAATAAGGAACACTTCCCTGGCACCGGCTGACTCCGCGGATTCACGAACGGCCCTTTTTTCAACCTGGGTAATCCCGCTGGGCACACAGATAATGATTCGGGGCCTCACGAGGGTCCTTCGGTTATGGACTTTTGTTATGAAATGACGAAGCATTGCTTCAGTAATTTCAAAATCAGCAATCACTCCATCCTTCATGGGACGGATAGCCACAATATTTCCCGGGGTCCTGCCTAACATCATTTTGGCTTCTGTGCCGACTGCCAGGACCTTGTTGCCACCTTTTCCGTCTTTCTTGACTGCCACCACAGAGGGCTCGCTCAAAACGATCCCTTTTCCTTTAACATAAACAAGAGTGTTGGCCGTCCCGAGATCAATGGCCAAATCATTGGAGAATAAACCCAGAATGGGATCTAAAAGCATTATCCTCTCCTTTCCTTAAAACAGACCTTTCCAAATTTTTTATGTTTATAGGAAATTAATTGGATTATCAAACATAAAATGGGCAATCCGAATTTATCTTGACAAAGCCTTCAGCTCGTGTTTATATAATAGTTTACTTCAAATCAACCAGGATTGAGTAATAACATGAAAAGAACTTATCAACCCAGCAATATAAAGAGGGCGCGAACCCACGGTTTCAGGGCCAGAATGCGAACAAAAGGCGGCGTAAATGTCTTGAAACGAAGAAGGGCAAAAGGTAGGAAACGATTAACCGCATAAAACATGCCCTGTAAATCCGACCGATCCTCCTGAATTTTATGGGATCTTTTTCATTTTCAAAAGAAAAAAGGCTATTGAATCGAAAGGATTTTGTCAATCTAAATCGGTCGGGTGAAAGACGTTACACGAAACACTTTACTGTCATTCTTAAAAAGAACGGGCTGGGCATCACAAGACTGGGGATCACTGTTACCAAAAAGATAGGTAACGCGGTCAAAAGGAACAGAGTCAAGCGGCTAATCAGGGAATTCTTCAGACTCAATAAATCATATTTCCCGCAGGGATACGATATCGTCGTCGCAGCAAAGAAGAATGCCAGCTATTTGGATCTCCGAAAAACCAAAGAGGAACTCGCAGAAATCATCTTTGATAGAAAATTCTGTGTATAAAATCAGATATATACCTATCGCACTCATTGGCGTATATCAGAAATTCATTTCCCCTTTTTGGCGTCCTTCCTGTCGTTTTTACCCCACATGCTCAAGCTATGCCCGTCAGGCCATAAATAAGTACGGAATCATTAAGGGAGGCTTCCTGTCGCTTATCAGGATATCCAAATGCCACCCGTTTCACCCGGGTGGATATGATCCCCTCGTTTGAAGGATGAAGCCAAACTTAAAACATGAGATCTTTGAAAAAGGTCAATATACAATGCGAAACAAAGCGACAAAAGGAATAATCGAGACCGGATAATAAATGGATAAGAGAACAATACTTGCCTTTGTCTTATGCTTCATCATACTGGTTTTGTGGTCTTTCTGGTTTGGCCCGGAAAAGGACCAGACACAGAAAAAAGACGATACCGCCCCGAAAGAGTTGTCTGAAGAAATACCCAGGGCAACAAAAAAGCCGGAAATAGCCCCTTCTTCACCCCTACAAGCCCCGGAGCAAAAGGCAGGGGTGGTGAGCCCGAAGGCGGATGAGAAGGAAATCGAGATTAATACGCCTTTATACAGGGCGGTCTTTACCAATGTGGGCCCCGCCATAAAGAGCTTTGAACTAAAAGAATACCGTCAGGCCATTGATCCTGATTCCCCCTTGATCGAACTTGTCAGCCTCAAAAAGGACATGGGCGATTTCCTTCAGATAGGCTTTGATAATCCATCGGCTAATCAAAAAGAAAAGATCGTTTATCAGGCGAATCATCAAACCATACGACTTGGGCCTGAATCTCCGCATAAGGATCTGGTTTTCCGCTCCGAGACCTCAAACGGCCTTTCAATTAAGCATGTCTACCGTTTTTATCCGGATCAATACCGGATCGATCTGGTTATTGATGTTGTCAGTCAATCTCCCGATCCGGTGAGCGGAAATTTTGTCGCAAACATTAAGTCCCTGCCGCCCAAAGAAAAGACGAGCTACTATTCCTATGTGGGCCTTGCCCTCTTGTTGAATGATAAACTCGAGGAAGTGGAGATCGAAAAAACCACTGAGCCGGAAGAGCTGCTGGGCAGGATTGGCTGGATTGCCTATGAGGATGATT
>DAOUXC010000356.1 GCA_030666795.1 Desulfobacteraceae bacterium | reverse complement strand
CTGCCGTGGCGTAGCTTTAGCGAAGACTGGTCAAAGGTTCGCAGTAAAGTACTACGGCTTCACCCTTGAGGCCTAGGATCTGCAGCACCCTCGACTTTTGCAACATCAGGGTAAAGACTCTGTTAAGAGTCTTTTTCGTTCTTCATCAGGCCCTTGAGGGCGGCGAAGGGATTGTGGGTCAAAGATTCCTGCCGGCTCTCACCGGCATCCATACCTTCTCCCTCCACATGATCCAGATAACGGCGGTGCTCGTTTTCATGACAATAGATACAGAGATTTTCCCAGTTGCTTCCGTCAGACGGATTATTGTCATGATTATGGTCCTTGTGATGAACGGTCAGCAAATGCAGGTTTCTGTTTGTAAACTCACGGCCGCACCGGGCGCATATCCAGGGATGTATTTTCAGTGATTGCTCCCTGTAAGTCTGTTCCTGCTCGGCCTGTGCCTTACGGGCCTTCGCGACAACTTTGTCAATTTTTTGTTTGTCCGTTTTTCCGTCTGATCGCCTGTCAGGGCCTGAACTTTTAATGGTCATTATTTCTAACCCCTTGATCGAATGCGGAGTCTGAGGATTTCATCGCACAGCTCGTCATAATCATACGCCCCCCGGGAGTTCTGCATAAATTCCAGGACGGGTTTCCCGGCCAGGTTGGCCTGGTTGAGTGATTCGCTTTTAAAAATAATGGTTTTGAGGAGTCGACGCCTGTGTTCATCCAGGATTTCCTCAAAAATAGCGTTTGTGCGGGACGTCCGCATATCGAACATTGTGATGAGTATGCGGTAGGGAACATTATCCTGGTCGCGTAGTTCCCGGGCCGCTTTTATGAGGGTATCAAGTCCGGTCACGGCCCCGACGCCGGGCTGAACCGGAACAAGAAGGAGATCAGCGGCAATTATGGCGTTATAAGCAAGAATACCGAGGGCCGGAGGACAATCCAGGATAATATGCCGGTAGTCAAACCGAAGAACTTCCAGGGCACGGCTCAACCGCTCTTCGCGTCTGATGCGGGTTGAGAGGAGTTCGGAGGTTTCGGTGAGATTGGCAGTGGCCGGTACGATGTCAAGATTGGGTTGTTCAGTGCTCGAGACCGACCGCGCGGCCAGCGAAGGCCTGTCCATGATGAAATCACCCACGTCCCGCTCGGGTTCTTCCTTTAAGAAACAGCGCGTGGCGTGTGCCTGGGGATCCATGTCCACCAGCAGGACCCTTCTGTCCCTGTCGGCAAATCCGTTGGCCAGGTTCACGGCAGTCGTGGTTTTACCTACTCCGCCTTTGGTGTTGGTGATTGTAATAATCATGGCAGACCCCCCTTGCATCAGATGAAAGGGTTTAAAGGTTATGTTTTTTTATATCCGGCCCGGCCAAGGCTGTCAACCCCGACAGGTCTGACGTTAAAAAAATCATTCAGCCAATAAATTCAGCATAATTTTAACTGAATGTATTGACAAATTGAATTGTTTTTATTAGTATTTATTTTGATCTGGCATAGTTGAGCTTGCAGTGAGGGTGTGTACAATGAACAACAAAAATGATTCATCTGATCGAAGAATACATAAGCGGTTCGAGGTGGAAGAGGGTGCATTCTCTTCACTCAGGGGTCCGGTTAGCAAGCTTGGCCAGATAATGGATATCAGCAGGGGTGGCCTCGCGTTTCGTTATATTGATACGGGAGTGTACCCGGACAGTTCATTTGAACTGGACATTTCATTGAGTAATAACGGTTTCCATCTGGCAGAAGTGTCTTGTAAAGCCATTTCTGATTCCGCGATAACTAACGAATTCCATTCCAGTTCTATAACAATGAGGCGGTTAGGGGTACAGTTCGCGGAACTCACTCATAACCAGGCTTCCCAGTTGGAACATTTCATTCAAAACCATACAATGGGTGAAATATAGGAAGGCAGCCTATCCCGTTCAAAATCCTCTTTTTTTCCTTTATCTCTATTTCTTAAGTATTCTGAAGGTTTTCAGGCTATCTTTGATCGAGGCCGATGGTTGACCAGGACCATGCCCAGGCTTACCAGCAATAGGGCCGCGACAGCATTGGGACTGATGACTTCGTGCAGGATCATGAAACCGCTCAATAATACGCCGAAGACCGGGGTGAAAAAAGAGAAGGCATGGAGAAGGCTCACAGGATAACGGTGTATGAGTTCAAACCAGGCAAGATAGCTGAGAAAAGCAACTATTATGCACTGGTAAAATAGTGAAAAAGCCCCATAGAGAGAAAACCCGGAGACAATCGGATCTTCCAGAAGAATACTCATCAGAAACAACTGGGGTGTGGAAAAAAAGACCTGATAGAAAAGTGTTTGCAGGGGAACGGTTCGGTGGGCAAGATATTTTTTTATGTAGACGGTCGTTGACGCCCACAGTACGCCCCCGGCCAGGGCCATCAGGTCACCGGACAAAGCACTGAGAGAAAACGACCCCAGATCTCTCATGAAAAGGGCAACAACGCCTGCAAACGCCATTATAAGTCCGGCAGCCTTCCAGGTATTAAGCCGGTCCCCTTTAAGGAAAAGATGGGCCTCCAGGGCCACGAAAAAAGGAGCCGTGTATAGCAGGATATAGGTTCGCGAAGCCAGAGTATAGCCCAGTCCCACATAAATTAAGCTGAACTCGAATCCGAAAAACAGTCCAATGACCACGCCGTGCACAAAGACGATTTTGGACGGGAAAAGCTCAATCCCTTTAGCCCTCATCCAAATATAAAGGCATCCGCTTGCCACAAGCGACCGGAGGCCGGCCATGAACAGGGGGGCCATTTCCCGGGCCCCGATCTTGATAATGGCCATGTTCGCGCCCCAGACCAGTGCAAGGACCACAAGTACGGCTATAGGTTGCCAGCGGAGATTGGCTCTATACATATCGGGAACTCTAACCTAATGCGAATCTTATCAACTTAAGTGATTGATTTTTAGTTTCATTTCGCGTTCTTTTTAAGAATCACCCTCGCATCCACTATGGTCACGCCGTCTTCATGAGCAACCACAGGATTGAGGTCCATCTCGTGAATCGAGGGATACGCCTCAATGATCTCCGAAACAGTCAAAAGAAGACTGCACAAGGCCTGTTGATCGACCGGCGGTCTGCCGCGAACACCGTTTAAAATGGGGAATGATTTGATCTCCCTGATCATCTTCCTGGGCGCGGTCCTTGAAATCGGAAGCACCCTGAACGCCACATCCTTGACCACCTCCACCAAAAT
>DAOUXC010000030.1 GCA_030666795.1 Desulfobacteraceae bacterium | reverse complement strand
ATTACTCAATATTTCGTTCAACGAGACAATAAAGACCGCACCCAACACCGAGCCGGGAATGCTTCCCAGACCCCCGATGATTATCATGGCAATGAACTCTATGGATAGCCACAGATTAAAGGGTTCGGGCGTGATACTTATCATGTAAAAAGCATAGAGGGCACCTGCAAATCCCGCGTAAAAGGAGCTTATGGCGAATGAGAGGAGTTTATATCCGAAGATGGGAATCCCCATGCCCTCGGCGGCCCGGTCATTATCACGGATTGCAATAAAAGCCCGTCCGAACCTGGTGCGAATTAAATTGACTGCTATCCATGTCATAACCACAAGACAGCCGAATATTACGAAATAAAAGACCCGATCATTGCCCAGATCGATGCCTAATAGGGTCGTACCGATAACGCTGATCCCTTCCGCACCTCCGGTAAGACCCTCCCACTGGACAAACACGTATTCAAGGATGAATTGGCCTGCTAAGGTGGCAATACAGAGATAGAGGTGCTTGAGACGGGCCGAAGGAATGCCGAAAACCATTCCAACCGCTGCGGTGACAAGACCTGCAGCAGGCACGGCCAAGACAAAAGGTAAGCCTGTCTTGGTTGCCAGGACAGCACCTGCATAGGCACCTACACCGAAAAAGGCCCCGTGCCCAAGTGATATCTGACCCGTATATCCGATTAAGAGATTGAGTCCTATGGCGGAAATGGCATAAATACCTATGGTGTTAAGTATGTAGACAATGTAAGCATTACTGATAAAGGGAATGACAGCAAAAAGAAGCACGATGCCTATTAGCATCCACATCCTGCCAAAGTCTGTTTCGAAGATTGTAATCTCTTCCCGGTATGTCTGTCTGAAATTACCGCATGGATGAAATTGAAGCTTGCGCATGTTCGCTATAACCTTTCTTTTAATAAAATCGCGAAGGGGAGCGGAGCGATTCTATACACGCTCAATTTCCACCAGCCCGAAAAGCCCATAGGGTTTTACCATCAGAATAAAGACAAGCACAATATACGGAATGACCTCTCTCAAGGAGGTAGAGATATATCCCCCAGTAAAGGTCTCAAGCAAACCAATAATGATGCCGCCTATGATGGCCCCGCCAATACTGTCCAGCCCTCCCAAAATGACCACAGGGAAGACCTTGAGACCAATGGAACTCAATTCGTGAACATTAACGCCGTTGATGATCCCCAAGACAATGCCGCTCATGGCGCAAACCAGTGCCGCGATGGCCCAGGAAAGCGCAAATACCCTTCTCACGTGGACACCAAGAGAAAGGGCTGCCGGTTGGTTGTCGGCCACGGATCTCATGTAAATACCCTGGGAGGAGTATTTGAAAAAGAAACCGAACAGGATAAGAAAAATGATCCCTATAATAAAGGATGCAACGTAAACCGAGGGAATTGCAATAGAACCCCATGAAATGGAGAGCCCTTCGGGTAAAAAATCTCGGTAGTTGCGAATATCGCCCCCGAAGATGAACAGCAACAGACCCTTGAACATGATAGCCAAACCCACGGTCAGCATGATCACTTCAATCAGCGCTTCTCCGATCAAACGGCGCAAGAAGAAGCGCTCGATGATAAATCCGAGAGAAAAACTTCCTATCAAAGTGAATGCGAAAGCGACAATAATAGGCAGATTGGCCCAGGAGGACAAAACGAGAAACAGAAAGGCACCTATGGCCAGAAGCTCCCCGTGGGCAAAGTTCAGGACACTACTCGATTTAAAAATCATGACAAAGCCCAATGCGGAAAGTGCATAGAGAAATCCGAGTGATATCCCGTTTACTAATAGTTGAAGGAAAAATTCCATGGCCGGGTCAGCCTCCTTGATTGGTGGAGCTTTGCCTTAAATCTTTCATTAAATATCTAATATCTTGACCGTAGTCTCAATAGTACCTACGTGCCCATCCCGGTAACGCACCTGGCCTGTTACGGCCAATTCGGTTTTGTCGGAATACATGGCATCGATCAGATCTTTGTACTGGTCAAAAACAAATTTTCTCCTCACCTTGCCCGTTCTTGTGAGTTCTTCGTCATCCGCATCCAACAATTTGTATAAAAGAATAATTTTGACTAATTGCATGGGTTTGGGTAACTGGGTGTTTACCTCGGCAACTTCTCCTCGAATCATTTCCTCAACAGCGGACTGCTGGGAAAGGTCGGTGTAAGTGGTGTAAGGAATTTTTCTTTCCTCTGCCCAGTTTCCGACATTCCCGAAATCTATGTTGATAAAGGCGGTGAGATATTCCTGACCCTCTCCCCAGATAACGGACTCTTTTATGTACGGGCTGAATTTGAGTCTGGTTTCAATAAAGTCGGGCGAAAATGCCTCGCCCTCTGTTGTGCGCATGATATCCTGTTTTCGACCGATAATGAGAAGATGCCCGTCATCATCGTAATAACCTGCGTCCCCCGTACAAAACCACCCGTCTTTAAGGGCTTCTGCCGTTGCCTCGGGGTTTTCGTAATAACCCACAAAGTTGGACTTGCTCAAAACCAGGACTTCCTGATCCTCAGTGATCTTGATTTCAGTGTGGGGAAGGGATGTGCCCACTGTCTCCGGTTTGACTTCACCGTCGGGCTGTACCTGAAAGATGCCTCCGGCCTCTGTCAGACCGTAGCACTGTTTCAGGTTCAATCCGTTTGCCCTGAAGAAACGGATCACGTCAGGACTTATGGGGTGTCCTCCCGTGTAGGCAGCGCGCGCTTCAAGACAACCGACACGATCCAGGAGGGGTCTTGATATAATACGTATAGCCAGGCGTTTCAAGAGCCTGAGTTTGAATGGCACCGGCTTTTTCTCAGATTCCAGGTCTGTCACTGCTCCGCCGATTTTCTGGGCCAGGTTGTATAGGTAGCGTTTAACAGGTCCCGAATCATTGATTTTGACCCGTATCTTGGATGCGAGATCTTCCCAGAACATGGAGGAGGTGAGTATAACAGTTGGGCCGATGTCCCTGAAATCCTCTACCGCGGTTTCAAAGGCTTCAGGAAAATTCATGGCCATGCCCCCGGACAATGTAATTCCCATGCCCCACATCTGGTCCACGATCCAGGCGGGTGGGGGAATTGAGATCCAGTTGTCCCCAATACCTATGGGGGCCGTCTCAAGCCACTTCCGTGCCATTTCATTCAAGTTTTCATGGGAGAGCATTACCATCTTGGGCTCTCCCGTGGTGCCGGATGTCATGAGCATAAGGGCCACATCATCCGGTTTTCCCTCCCATAACTCTTTTATAAAAAGCTCGGGCTGCTCTCCGTCTAATTCCTCGCCTAATTCAAGGAGCTGGGCAAAGCTGATCAACCAGGGATCGTCCCGGTAGGTCCTCATGCCGGTGGGATCGACATAGATAAGTCTTCGAATGTGGGGGAGATCATTCTTACATTCGAGGATTTTGTCCACCTGTTCCTGGTCCTGTACAATGACATAGGCCGCCTGAATACGGTTGAGCCCGAAGAGAAGCTCTTTTGCCACTGCCGAACTGAACAGATTGACGGTTACCGCACCCAGGGACTGGGCACCCACCTCACTGAAAAGCCACTCAGGGTGATTATCGAGGATAAGACCGACATTCTCCCCCCTTTTGAGACCCAGTGAAACCAGGCCCAGGGCCACAAGTTTTGTATAACGCAGATACTCCTGCCAGTTATATGTCTGCCATATACCGTAAGCCTTTTCCCTTATGGCGATCCTGTCAGGCCCCAATCTCTCCGCCTGTCTCGATAAGATCTGTGGAAACGTATACTGGGTCAACGATTCCAAAGTTTCTTCGTCGATACGCTCTATCTTATATTTAGTAGCACTCATTTTTTTTAATCAATTGTTGATGTGTCTCCAAGGTAGGCCTTGATAACCTGGGGGTGATTCTGCACAAAATCGGGTGATCCTTCGGCCAGTTTGACCCCGAAGTCAAGCACCATTATTTTCTTTGAAATACTCATCACGACTGACATGTCATGTTCCACAAGAAGCATGGTCTGATCCCAAGACTTGTTCAACTCGACCAGAAACCGGACCATGTCCTCCTTTTCCTCAAGCGTCATCCCGGCAAAGGGTTCATCAAGAACCAAAAGCTTTGGTTCCAGAGCAAGTGCACGGCCCAACTCAACACGCTTTCGCATACCGTAAGGCAGAGAGCCTACAAGCTGTTTCCGAAGCGATTGTATTTCGAGAAAGTCAATTAATTCTTCTAATATCTGCCGGTGACGGATTTCTTCGTTTCGAACGGATTTTGAGAAAATTGAGGCCAATCCCACATTATATTTACAATGAACATGACGGGCCAGCAACATGTTGGACAGGACCGACATGCCCGGGAAGAGTTCTATATTTTGGTAGGTCCTGCCGATACCGATCTTAGTCAGGTGATGGGTAGAGTGATGTGTGACGTCCTCACCGTTGAAAAAGATCTGCCCCTCCTGAGGCTTATAGTAACCGGTAATGCAGTTTAACAGGCTGGTCTTGCCCGCACCATTCGGTCCGATTATGGCGACAAGTTCCCCTGTGCGTACTGTAAGATCAATATTATTGAGGGCAGTAATCCCACCGAACTTCAATTTAAGATTCTTCACCTCTAACTCGGCCCGTCTATCCTCGGGCCGGGCAGAGGCGAAGATACTCGGTTCACCACGAAATGCCTTCATTTTAGGATCTTAACCTTCTCTTTTCCCGGTCCCCAGAAACTGGTGAGCGGGGTGTAGGTGCCGTTCTCGTTGATCTTGACTATCCTTGCTTTCCAGGAACCGCTGTGGTCGGTATTGGTGTAAGTGACATTGGGCACCAGACCGCCGAAATCTTCATTTCGAAAGGTCTGCAGTGCCTGATTGATGGTCTGGCTGTCTATCTTACCGAACTTCTCGTTTGCCCGCTGGAAGCCCCTTTCCATGATCATACCGACGACAACACCTTCCCAGTAGGAGGCATCAAACGATGAGACGGTTTTATACCTTTTCCACAGTTCCTTCATCAAATCTATCCCCGGGGTCCCGTCAACGGGAAGGCCACCGACAAACTGCATATGCATACGGTCACGGATCAGGCCTTTTCCGCGTTTGAAGAAGTTGGGGTCAGTGGATGTCCAGGTTCCGAAAAAGGGGACATCGTATTTGACGCGATCGGCAGATTCCAATGCCATAAGGATCGCAGATGGCAGGCATTGCATGAAGATGTATTCCGCCCCCTTGTTTTTGAGCCTGAGGAGTTCCGTGTTGAGATCAAGGGTCTTGGGGGGAAACTGTTCGATCGAGACAATGTTGACATTATTTTTGGCGGCATATTCCTTGCTTGCGCCGTGAATTGATTTTCCGTAAGCATTGTTGTAGGTTAGGAGACCGACTTTGGGGGCCGCACTTCCCTTATGGATATTTTTGATATATTCCAGCACGGCGTAGCTGTCCATGGTATAAGCGCCGTAGGGAAGATAAGCATAATCAACGGGAGGTTTTAATATTCCCTGATAGGTAGAAAAATTGATGTTTGGTATCTTGTATTTCTGAATGATAGGCTTTGCCATTATTCCTGACCCCGCGTCCCATGTGGCAAGGATGTCCATTTTATCCGAGGTACAGAATTTTTTTACGTATTTAATGGCTTCAGGTACTTTATAGGCGTGATCAACTACGGTTAACTTAACCTTATTCCCTCCAATTCCACCCTTTACATCGTTGACATAGCGGAAGTAGTCCTGGATCCCTTTGGCGTGGAACTGACCCCACGTAGAGGCCGGCCCCGTCAGGTTGATGATCGCTCCGACCTTAATATCTTTTGCCGAAACCGCGGTTACAGCACCTGTTGTGATAAGTCCTGCTATCGCTATTACGAATACTGCCGACATAAAGATTTTACGCATGGTTTTTCCTCCTTAGATTAAATTGTTGGGTTAATTTGTTCGCCTCAAGCCTCCTATTCCATTTAAAATTATACTCAATAATTAAATTAATTAAGTTGAATCTAATGTATCTTTTTGCTTTTTGTCAAGGATTATCCTTTAGCTTAAAAAAGAAAGAGTTATGAAAATGGTTATTGAAAATTCTTGACACAGCCCGAATGGGGTGTTATCTGTTCCCCTGAATGAATAATCATTCATAAACTGGCTAAATGAGGTTTCATGAAAGGTCAGGGAAATACGTTTTTTTTGAATTTTTATTGATAGATATGATTAGGACCATGGGCAAAAGGAAAAATAACGAAAAATATCATAAAATAATTGAGGCGGCCACCAAGGTTTTTGCCAGGAAGGGTTTCTACAAGGCCAAGATCTCTGAAATCGCCAGTGAGGCCCAGGTGGCGGATGGGACGATCTATATCTACTTTGAAAACAAGGATGATATCCTTATCTGCCTTTTCGAAGAACAGATGAAGGCCGTGCTGGATAACATGGTGATCCAGATTTCGAGGGAAGATGATCCCGTAAAAAAGCTCGAAAAATTTGCATTGGCACATTTGCAACTGGTTGAGCAGAATAAGAACATGGCCGAGATCATTCAGGTAGAGGTGCGGCAAAGCAGTAAATTCATGAAGGAATATAGAAATGATCCTTTTGTCCAGTATCTCGAATTGATTGCCGATATTATCAGACAGGGTCAGAAAGAGGGTCTTTTTAATAAAGGAATTATTCCGGGCGTGGCTAAAAGGGCCTTTTTTGGGGCCTTAGATGAAATGTCCAGGTTCTGGGTATTGTCAAGCCGCAGGCAATATGATATCAAAACCGCTGCGAAACAGATCAGTGAATATTTTTTGGTCGGGATAAAGGTATAGCGCATGGCGTAAAGGTATGCCGGAGTTTAATAATTAACCCTATTTTGTTCGATGAAAGGAGGAGAAAGTGAATATAATTGTCTGCCTAAAACAAGTGCCGGATACGGAGACCCAGATCAAGGTTGCATCTGATTCAAAGTCCATTGTGACCGATGACGTAAAATGGGTGATGAATCCTTATGATGAATTTGGCGTGGAAGAGGCCCTTCGTCTCAAAGAGAAATTCGGGGGCGAGGTAACGGTGGTGGGTCTTGGACCCAAAAGGGTGACGGAATCCATCCGAACGGCCCTGGCCATGGGGGCTGATAAGGGGATCCTTATAAGCGACGATGCCTTAGAGGGGAGCGATTCTCTTGCAGTGGCAAAGGCATTGGCTGCGGCCATAAAGGAATTGGAGTATGACCTGATTTTTACAGGCCAGCGAGGCGTGGATGACGACCTGGGTATTGTCGGGGCTGCCTGTGCTGAGCTTTTGGGAATTCCACAAATGTCAATAATTGTAAAAGTAGAAGTTGCCGAAGACGGAAAGACCGTAAAGGTTACCAGACCTGTCGAAGGCGAAAATCTCGTCATTGAATCGAGCCTGCCGGCCCTCATAACTACTCAAAAAGGGCTGAACGAACCGAGATATGCTTCACTGCCAGGGATCATGAAGGCCAAGAAAAAGCCCCTTGAGGAGAAGACACTGTCTGATCTGGGGTTGGATGCTGCTGGATTTGGCGAAGGTGGTAGAAAGATGAAGATCGTCGAGCTTACACCGCCCCCTGCAAGGGCAGCGGGAAAGATCGTTGAGGGGGAAACACCCCAGGAAAAAGCGGCTGAATTGGCAAAATTGCTCCATGATGAGGCAAAAGTTATTTGATTGGAATATTGGAACACCGGAATATTGGTATTGATGGGTACAGAGAATAAAGATAAGATCTGTTCCGTTTTTGAAACCCATTATTCCATAATTCCACCATTCCATTTCTCCATGTGAATCGCAGAATACAAGATTTTAATAGATAGTAGAAATCCCGGAATGTTTTAACATAAGGAGATGAGATATGGCACAGGGAGTTTGGACAATAGCTGAAGAAAGAGAAGGAGAGATTCGCAAAGTCACATATGAAATAGTGAGTGAAGGAAGGCGTCTGGCTGATGCGGCGGGCCAGGAATTGACGGTTGTACTGCTTGGTTCCAATATTAAGGATAAGGCTGCCGAGTTAGGACATTACGGAGCCGACAAGGTCCTGGTGGCCGATGATGCCAAGCTGGCGCCCTATACTACGGATGCTTATGTGTCTGTTATTACCGAATTAGTCAAGGCCAATGATCCGGCCATATTGTTGATAAGTGCGTCTGTTCAGGGAAAAGACCTCTCTGCAAGATTAAGCGGCAGTTTGGATGTGGGCATGGCCCAGGACTGTACGGCCTTTGCAATCGAGGACGGTAATCTTGTTGCAACCAGACCCATTTACGCGGGAAAGGCATATGCCAATGTGACCTTTGAAAACAGTTGGCCACAAATGGCCACCGCCAGGCCCAAGCTGATGGACATAAGTGAACCGGATACATCCAGATCGGCAGAGATCGTTGATGCCACGTTCAGCCTTGACGAAAGTGTTCTCAAAACAAAGGTTGTGGAGGTGCTAAAGGACGAGAGCGGCAAGATTGACCTGACAGAAGCCGACAAGATTGTTTCCGGCGGCAGGGGCATGAAGGGCCCCGAGAACTATAATATCTTAGAGGAATTGGCCGATCTTATCGGGGCCACCGTGGGCGCCTCCCGTTCCGCGGTTGATGCGGGATGGAGACCTCATTCGGATCAGGTAGGGCAGACCGGTAAGGTGGTTTCTCCGAACCTTTATGTCGCCTGCGGTATATCAGGGGCGATTCAACATTTGGCAGGTATGAGCACATCAAAGGTGATCGTAGCTATTAATAAGGATGAGGATGCCCCCATATTCCAGAAGGCCGACTACGGTGTTGTTGCCGATCTGTTTGACGTGGTTCCGGCCCTGACCGAAGAGGTGAAGAAGTATTTATAGGCTTATAAGGTAAGGTTTTGGGACTGTGCAAAGGTCACAACTTCCATTAATAACAAGAAAATTACCATTATCAGGCGAAGGGCGCAGGGCGCAAGGCTTAAGGCCTTGTGCCTTATGCCCTGAGCCTTAAGCCAATAGGTCAACGCAAAGAATATCAAAAAAGCCGTAGCAGAGGCTTCAAGAACCGCATTTTCTTATTTCTATAACAATTCCAGAAATTCTTCCAGGGTGAGCTGCTCTAATTCTTCTTTCATTTCCGCATCGCTAACAGGTTCATGGGCCATATCTTCCCTTGTTTTGGGCCGGATCAAATTGACGAGGCTCTCCTCGTTTGGTTCGTCCAGCCATGCTTTCACCAGTTCAATTGGCCCGCGGATTTCCTCCAACTCCTGCCACATGTTAAAGGCTATTTCCTTAGGGTTTCCCGAGGCCAAGTGAGGCGTTACAAAAAAACGGTCCAATATAACGGCGACCGGTGTATAAATCTCCCTCTCGATAAGTCCATGCAGCTTTTCCACATAAGCCGCCTCAAACATGTCGCCACTCATTTGTTCCGTATTTAGTCCTTCCCTTACCATCACGCCATATTTCAACCTCAGGGACCGGTCCTCCTTAACAGGGTAGGGGACCCAGGGAATTTCCGGCTCCGGTTTGCTCGCTTGAAGGGTTTCTTGCGGGGCCGGATCGAGTTCAATTGATTCGGGTCCTGGTGCCGCCGGGTCTTCCAGGATCTGTATCCGGGTACCCGGGCTAAAGGGATGAAATGCGCCGTCTGTTGAGGTGAAGCCCACCTCATGATGGCCGCAGGAGGGACATTTTCTTGCCGTAACAATTCCGATAAGCGGACTTTCTCTTTTGATTTCCAAGGTTATCTTTCCTTTCAAGTCTATTTATGGGCCGGAAAAGACTCCACGCGCAACGGAACGCCACATATATGTCAGCGCATTAAGCCGGGCAGGAACAGGGCGATCTGAGGAAAAACCAGGAGGATGATATTGCATATGAGCAGGGCCAGGAGCATAGGGAATACTCCCCGAAAAATGACCTCTAAGGGGACATCTTTGGCAACGCCGTAAACAACATAGACATTGACACCCACAGGCGGTGTAATCACACCCATCTCCGTAATCAGGACAATCACCACGCCGAACCAGATAGGATCATACCCCAGTGCCTGGGCTACCGGGAAAAAGATGGGAATAGTCAACATAATCATGGCTAAAGCGTCCATGAAACAGCCACCGAACAGGTAGACTAAAATAATTACTCCCATGATGGCAAAATTCGGCAGAGGAAGATTGCTTACCCAGCCGGCAAGGTCATAGGGCACCCTGGTTACAGCCATAAAATGACCGAAGATCACGGCACCGGTCACAATCACCATGACCATGCAACTGATTCTGGTAGTATCTGCTAAAGACTCTATAAAGCCCTTCCAGGACAATTGTCTCCTGATGATGGAAATTATAATGGTCAGTAAGGCCCCCACGGCGGCCGCCTCGGTGGGGGTAAAGATGCCGAAAAAGATACCGCCCATAACCAGACCAAAAATGAGCAGGGTCTCCAAGACCCCTGCGAAAGACTTGATCTTTTCTCTTAGGCTGGTTTTGGGCCCGGGCGGGGCGAGGGAGGGATTCTTCAGGACTCTCAGATAGATGGTCAATAGGAAAAGGATAGAAAGCAGTATGCCTGGGAAGATTCCGGCGGCAAAAAGCTTTCCAATGGACTGTTCGGTCAGAATGCCATAAACGATGAAAATGACGCTTGGCGGAATAAGAATACCGAGGCTACCTGCAGCAGCCACCGTGCCCGTAGCCAGACTCATATCGTATTTATATCGTTTCATTTCAGGGAGGGTCACGGTTGCCATGGTAGCTGCCGTGGCGTTAGTGGAACCGGAAATGGCTGAAAATCCCGCACAGGCGCCAACGGTGGCCATGGCGAGACCCCCGCGACGGTTTCCCAACAGGACATAAGCTGAATCATAAAGCCTTCGGCTGATGCCTGAATGAAAGGCAATCTGACCCATAAAGACAAAAAGTGGTATAACGGTTAATCCGTAAGAAGAAAAGACTTCAAAGACATCTATGGCTAACAGATTCAGGCCGGGTTCGAGGCCCCGCACATAACTGAAACCAAGTAACCCCAGAAATCCCATAACAAAGCCTACGGGCATATTGGAGAAAAGGAAGATGACAAGAATGATGATTCCGATGACACCTATTGCGGTTAAGCTCATTTCCCGATTACCTCAATGAGGTTTTTTGACAGATCAATCAACAAAACGAGACAGACCGCGGCAGCGGCGAAACCGATGCCATATACAAACGGATAAAAGGGGAGTTGGAGGGTGAGGGATACTTCACCGCTCATGTGGAGGCTTCTGGCATAAAGCACGGACTGCCAGGAGAGAAGGGCAAAAAGGAGTAACCCGAACGAGTTAGTAATACTTCCGATAAGGGCCTGAATTTTCGGGTGCAGAAGGCGAACAATCAGGCTCACAGCCACATGGCCCTTTTCTACTGATGTATGGGCCATTGCGAATGAGACAGCTACCGAACCTAAAAAGCAAACCAGTTCATAGGTTCCCGGAATCGGTCTGAGAGGAGCAAGAATCCTCCAGTTATATTCATGGTAAGCTGTTACACCCAAACGAAGAATCACATCGATGCATGTGAGGAGCATCATAGAGACGATTGCAATTCCTGCTATCCAGTATAATATTTTCGCCAAATTTTTACATATTTTATCTAATAAAATCATTTTGTTACATTGTTTAAGCAAAAATAAATTAAAAAACTAATCGTGCTAACAAAACAATTCAAAATTGATCATATAAAATTAATTCGCATCTCTTTGCTATCATTTTAGCTTATTATTGGTTAATTATTTATGCGGTAATCTTTAAAATAAAAAAATCAAAAAAACAACAAAAATCGTGTCTGACACTCAATTCTTATTTCTGATTTAATCGCCCTAAGCGAGTTACAAGAATTTTTTTTGGACTATTGTCAGATAATAGCAAGGTTTTGGGCTTGACAGAATTATGGCGCAGCATGTAAATAATTCAAGAAGCTTATAAATTAATTAATCATCATGCAAAATAAACTAATAAACTAATGAGGAAAGGAGGTAGCCGTTTTTATAAGAATTTGTGATTGATTAGTGGATATTCGTCAGGAAAGGCTTTTCACTTAAATTTCCTTTTCAAATTTAAGGAGGATGACTATGAAAGCAAACGGACGTTTTT
This sequence comes from Desulfobacteraceae bacterium, assembly GCA_030666795.1. Lineage (GTDB taxonomy): Bacteria > Desulfobacterota > DSM-4660 > Desulfatiglandales > Desulfatiglandaceae > JAIOSR01. Next base: position 5,871 of record DAOUXC010000030.1, on the reverse strand, counting down.
CGATACTATTTTTTATTTTGGCCCTGGGAATATTTTTTCTATTTGGTGTAAATCCAAGTCAGGCGAAGCCCATAGAACTTGGCTATGCAAACTTTTTTCCGCCCACCCATATTCAGGGAAAATTAGGTGCGGATTGGGCAAAGGAGATAGAAAAGCGAACCAACGGAAAAGTTAAGATAACTTATTATCCTGGTGGTGCATTACTCAAGGGACCGAAAGTGTATGATGGTGTCCTGAAAGGTATCGCGGATATCGGGATGTCCGTTTTTGGATACAGTCGAGGGGTCTTTCCGTCAATGGAAGCAATCGACCTACCCGTGGGCTATCCCAACGGCAAGGCGGCTACTGCCATAATTAATGACTTTTACAACAAATTCAAACCCAAGGAACTCGACAAGGTCAAGGTCATGTATCTCCACGCCCACGGGCCAGGACTGCTACACAGTAAAAAGGCCGTATACAAAATGGAAGACATGAAGGGTCTCAAGATCCGATCTTATGGCTTTAATGCCAAGACCGCAGCGGCCTTAGGTGGTGTCCCTGTTGCCATGGGACAGGGCGGTGTGTATGAGGCCCTCCAAAAGGGAGTTGTGGATGCCACGCTGAGCCCTATAGAAGTGCTGAAGGGATGGAAGCAGGGCGAGGTGATCAAGTACACGGTTGAATGCTATTCCGTAGGATACACTGCTGGTTTTTATGTGTCCATGAATCTCGATAAGTGGAATTCACTGCCCAAGGATGTCCAGAAGATCATTGAAGATGTCAATAGGGAATGGATAGGCAAGCACGGAGAAGCCTGGGACGCAAGTGATAAGGCGGGACGGGAGTTCACTCTCAGCTTAGGAAATAAGATAATACCCCTCTCCGCAGAAGAGAGTGCCCGCTGGGCGAAGGCTGCCGCGCCTGTTATTGACGGCTATATCAAGGATAAATCGGCCAAAGGGCTGCCGGCCAAAGATTACGTTGAATTTCTGAAAGCAGCAGTCAAGGGATGCGGCAGGTAGTAATAGCTTGAAATTAGTAAAGGGGTTGCCCAACTTGGTTAGTAAAGGCAACCCCTTTTTTTTCCAGATCTCTGTTTCCTCCAACACCAGGCCTTATCCTTTATCCAGAACCTGTCTCTTCAGTTCCCGTTTCAGAATTTTTCCGGCACTGCTTTTGGGCAACTCCTGGACACTGATGAATTCTTTGGGGACCTTGAAAGGGGATAAGTGTGTCTTCAGATATGTCTTGAGCGAGTCGGGGTCCACATGCCGGCCTTCCTTGGGAATGATAAAGGCAGTTACCCTTTCTCCGTATTCCTTGTCGGGCAGACCAATGACCGCGCATTCCTGAACCTCCGGTATTGTAAAAAGGACCTCCTCAATTTCCCTTGGATAGACGTTCTCGCCGCCGGTGATAACCATGTCTTTTAGTCGGTCGACAATATAAAGGTGTCCGTCTTCTTTGATCAGTCCTATGTCACCGCTCCGAAACCAATTGTCCCAAAACACGGAACGGGTCTCAGCAGGTTTGTTCAGGTACCCTTTCATTATATTGGGACCACAAACACAGATTTCTCCCTCTTCACCGGGGCCGAGTAAGTTGCCGGCCGGATCCCTGATCTGGACCTCGATTGTATTTACGGGCGTGCCGACCGAGCCGATCACGTGACGATGGTAATGGTTATAAGTGACCATGGACGAGCTTTCCGTCATCCCGTATGCCTCGTAGATATTTAAAGACATACGTGTCTTCCATTCGCGTACCAACTCCCCGGCCATGCTGGCCGCGGCCGAGAAGCAGTATCTTAAAGATGTTAGCTTGTCCTTCAGTGCGTTAAGGGATAAGAGGCGGACGTAAATGGTAGGCACGGCGTAAAATTTTGTTACCCGTTGGCGTTCGATAGCATGGATAACCCTGTCTAAATCAAAAGACGGCAGAATGACCAGGCTACCTCCACTATATACGGTGGAATTCATGATATGAACTTGGGCAAAGACATGGTTTAATGGAAGGAAACAGAGTGCGCAATCATCAGGGGTTGAGCGTTCATTATGGGAGACGTTGTGTATTGAGGTCATAAGGTTTTCATGGGACAGCATAACCCCTTTTGGAATGCCCGTGGTACCCCCTGTGTACAGGATGGCTCCCGTATCCGTTCGTTTTCTGTCAATCATTTCAAATGAGTTTGTGCCCATATCAATTAGTTTTTCATAGGAGATGTCGCCTTGACGGCTGATTATCTTTTTTAAGTAAGGGCTGCTTTTTGTATCATCTATGTCCCCAAGCTTTTCATCAGCGGTAAAAAGGATTTTCGGTTTAGCATCTTCCATAATGCGGCTTAACTCTCCCTTTTTCAAGACGGCTGAGAGCGTAACGGCGACGGCACCGGCCTTTAGCGTCCCGAAGTAGAATGTCAGCCAGTGATAGTTGTTAGGTGCACACATAGCAACCCGATCACCAGGCTGAACTCCCATGTCTGTCAAGGCAGAGGCAACCCGATTGGACTCCCGGGAGAACTCAAAAAAGCTGATTTTTCTGTCTTCCTCGATAATGGCGGTCCTTTCAGGAAAATAGAAGGCCGCATTTTCGAGATTTTTAGCAATGTTCACAGTCGTTCTCTCCTTTCATGTTGTTTTTTAATTTTGACAAATTCGTAAAAAGTCAGAATGTCCGAAATGACAACAAAACGAGACTTTTTACGAGTCCATCGATTTTAGCCTCCAATTCAAAAAAAGTAAAATCATTATTTCATTGACAAAAAATCGAATTTTGTTAATAAATATAAGGTTATGATTAAGAAAAAGGGCGGTGTAGCTCAGATGGTCAGAGCATGCGGCTCATATCCGCAGAGTCACTGGTTCAAATCCAGTCACCGCCACCACCAAAAAGCCTGCGCCGGTATTGACATTGGCCCAACCAGCCTTATTTTTTTCGTGATGTGGTTTAAAAGGATTGGCCCTTCATAAATGAACTTATTGTCTTTCAAGCATAATGATCTCATGACGGTAAGTGAGGCCCTTGATATTGCCGAGGACGCAACAGGTAATTTTTTTAAGTTCTCACTTGGCCAGTGGAAGAGACACCGTTACGAGGTGAAGACGCTACCCTCCTTAACCGGGAGTGAGATAAGCAAACATGCCTTTGCAATGGTTAACAAGTGCTCAAGTATAGTTAACGGATTTGAGCCGAAAACAAAGGATCGTGATTATTATTTTATATGCCTTCAGGATCACACGATATTGAAAGCCTTAAGAAGGGATAAAGAAATCAACCTTTTACCCCTTCTAGTATATGTCTTTACACATGAACTGGTTCATATTGTAAGATTCTGCAATTTTTTTCAGAGATTTGAAATCGCAGGTAAGGAAAAGGATAAGGAAGAAACGGTCGTCCATGCAAAAACATATGACATATTAGAAGATCTTTCCCTGCCGAACCTGGATTATGTCCTTTATAAATATCAGGATCACAGGGTGTGTGATATGGTAGTTTCTTAATCTGAAATTGGTGTGTTGCTCCAAAGATTACCGGTGATGGATTACTGGAAATTCGAAATCACAAACAGGAAAAAGATGAACTTCGAACAGCGAACGCTCAACATCGAACGTCGAATGTGGGTGTCGCTTCGCTCCGTTTTTTTATAAAATTGAAACGCCGAGGGCGTACCATAATTCAAAATTGGAAGTTCGATGTTCGGTGTTGGACGTTCGTTTTTTAATCCGTTTTAGGGCACGCGCAGTGCAAGGGCTTGCGCCGCGTGTTGAATGCTGTAGAAATTTTGAGAAGTTGTGGAGGTCATCAGGAATGCCGATTTATGAATATGAATGTACAAAATGCGGACACCATACAGAGGCACTTCAGAAGTTTTCCGATTCACCGCTTGCCGAGTGCGAAATGTGTCATGGGAAATTGAAAAAGCTCATTTCTCACAATACCTTTCATTTAAAAGGATCCGGATGGTATGTGACCGATTACGCCTCCAAGACCGGAGGAAATCAGGGACACGACACACATTCAGAGAGCAAGACCCCGGACAGCAGTTCTAAAGGCTCCGGTGATACATCCAAAAAAGCGGATACCCCGTCAAAAGGGTCCAAGGACAGTTCCAAGGAAAAGCCGACTAATGAAATCATGGAATAGCGGGCGGGTCCAGGACAAGCTCATCAACAGGCTTGAAAGGAAGGAAAGACAGGAGGCTTTTAAGCGGGACAGGTTTTTGAAGTTCAAATTGCCTGAAATCCAGAAAAAATTAGCCCAGGTCCTGTTGATGAAGAATATCGTTGAAACGGATAATCCTGCCGCAATATCCGATTCAATCCTCAAAGGCCTTAAAAAGGCGATGAACAGTTCGGAATTTGACTTCAAATACTTTATTGCTCCTATTCGAACTCTCTTATCCCGCTCCAATCCATATTCCCTCTACATGACCCAGTATATCATGGAAGTCCTCATTAATGATCCGGCCGTGATAGAGATTTATGGTACTGATCTTGAAATATACCATGTTGTGAATGAGGTCTTCAGCCAGATCAATATCAACTTTGAGAGAGCGGAAGAGGAAATAACGGCCCAATTAGCGGCCGATAAATCCCTTACTCCCGGTTCCAGGGAGTATGAAATAGCTTTAGACCAGCTTATCTACAAGAAATTAGGGAAACCGGAACAACAGAAATAGATGTAACTACTCAGGTTGTCGGGTTCACGGTTCACAGTTAAAGGTTAATCGCTTTCCTGTTTTCTATCTCCCCTTACCTCTTTCCCCTTTCTTCCCTGGCGCGGCGTAGCTCGTCAGAGCGTAGCCGGCTGTCCTCTGTAGTCTGTCTTTTAACTCTTTCCTCTTTCTTCCCTGGCACGGCGTAGCTCGTCAGAGCGTAGCCGGCTGTCCTCCGCCTTCCTGCCCCGCCGGTCAGCGCCGGGAATCCATTGTTTCTCCCCATCAAGCAGATATCTCTTTAACGCCAGCCCACTTCTCAAAGGGGCTGGAGGGTTTTCCTGACGTGACTGCCGGGAGGCCCGGAACGGAAGAAAAGCCCTACGGCCCCTTAGATCAGCAGCAGGAATCTACTGCTTCTCCCGATCAAGCAAATATCTTTTTAACGTCAACCCACCACTGAAACCGCCGAGACCCCCGGCGGCTATCACCCTGTGTCATGGGAAAGTCAGTGACAGGTCGTCTATTGTCATTTCCCAGCAGTAGAGTTCCGGTACAGCCGTCCCTGCCATGTGTCTCTCCTTTCCAAAGACTCATTGATGAGCCTGAGATTTTCAGATTTCTCCAGGGCCCAGGAAGGGGCCGATAATTCTGATCTTACCGGGTCCCCGGTCAGCCTTTGTACTACCGTTTCGGGAGGGAGGAGTTCCAGGAAGTCCACTACGAGGTCCACGTATTCTTTTTGTTCAAGACATGAAAATTCGCCCTGTTCGTAAAGCGCGGAAAGAGGGGTTCCCTTAACAACATACAGAAGATGGATCTTTATACCGTGCACAGGGAGTTTTGATAGAAAGAGGGCCGTTTTCATCATCATCTCCCTGTCTTCGCCGGGCAGACCTAAAATAATGTGGGCGCATATGTTTATTCCGTATTCAGCGGTCATGCGGACGCTTTGTTCAAAACAGGCTGCGTCATGGCCGCGGTTGATTAAGTTGAGGGTCATGTCGTGGGCGGACTGCAGACCGTATTCAATCCAGACAAGATGGGTTTTTTTATAGGAACTAAGGAGTTTTAAAACATCCTCATCAATACAATCAGGCCTTGTGGCAACGGATAGGCCGACCATATTCTTGTAGGCCAGGGCCTGATCATAAAGCCCTTTAAGGGCGTGAACCGGGGCATAGGCATTTGTAAAGGATTGAAAGTAGGCAATGTACTTTTTTGCCTTGTAGCGT
>DAOUXC010000131.1 GCA_030666795.1 Desulfobacteraceae bacterium | reverse complement strand
TATGTTTACTGAAATGACAAATCGTTTTGATGAATCTTTTCTTAAAACTAATACCTGGGCAATTGTACAAAAGAAAATCAGCCGGAGCAAAAAAGCCTGGGGAGAGAAATAAAAATTCATCCTCATGTCGGCATCTATATTAATTGCGAATAACCCACATGCTTGCAAGGACGGCAAGGGACTCACGGTTGAGCATTTGCCGCAGTATCTCTTTCCTTGCTGCCTCTCAGCCAGACCATTATATGACGGAAATGAAAAAGAGACAAGAAAGTGAGCCTGGACCTAAGAAAGCGCGCCGGCATACGACCATCAAGTGCCTGAATTGCAGTATGAGGGTCAGGAGGATCTGATCTTGCATTTCATTAAGAATTCGATAATACCCACGCCACACTCGATAAAAAGAATAGGTGCACCTTTGGACCATAACAAGGCATTAACTACGGTGAAGGGTAAACTGACAAACCAGGATTTCCTAACGCCATGATGATAACGCGGGGTCAAGATGCAAAAAGCAAATGAGGTTAAAAATGGTTTTAGGGTTTCAGCGAGACGCTATTTGCCCGTAATATGTCTGCTTGTTTTAGGTGTCGCGGTGTCATTCGTCATGTTTTTGCTCGTTCACAATTGGGAAGAGGCGAATCAGCGCAGTGAATTCGAATCCTGGGCAAAAGCGTACACGAACTCTGTGGAAAGCACCTTAAATGAGTATGTCGGGGCACTCATGTTCCTTGGTGATTTTTTTGATAATTCCTCGTTCGTGACCCGTCAGGAGTTCACCAGCCTTGTAAAAAGCGTTCTGCGCCGCTATCCCGGGATCCAGGCATTTGGGTGGGATCCTCTTGTGAAGGACGATGAACGTACCATTTATGAATCCGCGGCAAGGAAAGATGGGTTCGATGATTTTGAATTCACGGAACGCTCAGAAACAAATGAGCTGGTCAGGGCTGCTCGCCGAGAAGAATATGTCGTCGTCTATTATATACACCCCCTGGAAGGCAACAGACCTGCCTTCGGTTTTGACATCGCTTCCAATAGGACGCGGCTAAAGGCCATCACAAAGGCATTCGATACGGGGAAATTATCTGTCACCGGGAGGATCACCTTGGTACAGGAAACCGGCAGCCAGTTCGGAGTTCTGATCCTCCTGCCAATCTATCATCAAGGTACTCCTTTGAATACCCCGGAAGAACGCAGGAAAAACCGAAAAGGATTTGCTGTAGAAGTCCTTCGCATTGGCCAGGCGGTCGAGACCGCGCTGAAAAGTTTTTCCGATGAAGGGATTTGTTTGACTCTTTATGATATGTCTGCCAATGAAGAAAATCGTTTTCTTTATCATCGGCCTTCACGGATGTCAAAGACGAAACATCAGCCAATGCCGGCGGAGGAAATTCAAAAGGGCCTTTTCTGGAGCAAAACTATTGATTTAGCAGAACGCCGGTGGAAAATTATTCTTAGTGCGTCGGACTTCTATTATCAATCCCGGAAGATGTGGCAGGCGTGGATTGTCTTATTTGGATCGTTGCTATTGACGAGTCTTTTGGCATTCTACATGCTAAGAAAAATTCTATACACTATCGAGATTGAACAAAGGGTAAAAAAGCAGGCTCAAACAAACAAGCAACTGGAAAACGAAATCAGAGAACGCACTAAAGCAGAGGAGGAGCTCAAGAGGAGTGAGGAAAGATTTCGGAACACATTCGAGCAGGCGGCCGTGGGAATTGCCCATGTCGGGCTTGACGGTACGTGGCTGCGCGTCAACAAACGACTGTGCGACATTGTCGGGTATTCACGAGAAGAGTTTATGAGACTCACTTTTCAAGATATCACCTATCCGGATGATCTGGGAACTGATCTCGGCTACTTTCGGCAGATGCTCAAGGGAGAAATACAGACCTACGCAATGGAAAAGCGTTATATCCGAAAAAATGGTTCTTTAGCCTGGATTAATCTCACCGTTTCACTGGCAAGACATATGTCCGGGAAACCAAGTCATTTTATTTCGGTGATCGAGGACATATCCGCTCGCAGAGATGCGGAAAAAGCGCAACAAGCCCATCTCCAATTACTGAAGGGTATGGAGCAAATCGACCAGGTTGTGCGCACTGCGACCGATCTTGGCCGGATGATGAGCGACGTGCTTGATGCCGTGTTGTCGATATTCGACTGTGACAGAGCATTTCTACTTTATCCGTGCGACCCCGATTCTCCCTCATGGCGGGTGCCAATGGAGCGGACCGTACCGGAGTACCCGGGAGCCGAGGTCCTAAAAAGGGAAATACCCATGGAACCGTGGGTTGCTGAAATCCTCCAAAGAGTGATCGAATCCGACGGTGCTGTGAAATTCGGCCCTCAGGAGGAGAATCCCGTGCCGTCAGAGGGAAGGGCGTTGTTCCAAATTCAGTCGATAATAGCAATGACCGTGTATCCCAAGGAGAACAAACCCTGGATGTTCGGGCTGCACCAGTGCTCTTTTCCGCGTATCTGGTCGGCTGAAGAAAATACGCTGTTTCAGGAGATCGGCCGGCGGATTGCAGATTCCCTGACCAGCCTCCAGGCGTATCACAACCTGCAGAAAAGCGAAGAGCGTTTCCGAACGCTGGTGGAAAACATCCCCGGTTTTGTCTACCGGAGCGAACTTAAGGACCCATGGGGGCTGTACTATGTCAGCGAGTCTGCCCTTGATCTTACCGGATACCCGGCCCGGGATTTTGTCGAGAATAGAGCCATAGATTTCGGAAAGCTGATCATGCCCGAGGATCTCCCTATGGTGGAAGGTGTTGTCGACCAAGGCATAAAAGAGCATGCCCCCTTCGAAATCACCTACCGAATCCGCCACGCCTCGGGCGACATCAAATGGGTCCATGAGAAGGGACGGGCAACTTATGACGAAGACGGGACACCTGTCTGGCTCGATGGTGTGATTGAAGACATCTCTGAAAGAAAACAGGCGCAACAACAGAGAAAAGAGAGCGAATTAAAATTAAAAGAAGCCCAAAAAATGGCCCGCCTTGGTTACTGGAAATGGGATATAAAGACCGGCCATTGCGAATGGTCAGATGAAACGTACAGGATCTTCCGACTTGATCCGAAAGTATTTACGCCACAAATCGATTCGATCATGGCGCTGTCTCCTTGGCCCGGAGACAATCAACGTGAGCAGGAAATAATCCGGGAAGCAATAGAAAAACGTGAACAGGGTTCGTTTGAACAGCGGTTCCTCCGTCCTGATGGCACCATTGGGCATTACTTTTCGACGTTTCGTGGAATTTTTGATGAGAATGACGAACTTATTACGATGATGGGGACGGTCCAGGATATCACCGAGCGAAAGCAGATCGAATCAGAACTGCAAGAATTCGCCGATACGCAAGCCGTACTGCTTAGCGAAGTCAACCACCGGGTCAAAAACAACTTGATGGTTATCGTCAGCATGTTGCACAAGGAAAGAGACCGGGCCGCAGAAAAAGAGGCGGCCCATTCCGTCTCGCTCATAAATGATATGCTGGGACGCATCGAGGGGCTGTCCACAGTGCACAGTATGTTATCGTCTGTGGGCTGGCAGCCGCTGGATTTGAGTCAGCTCTGCGAACAGGTCATCAAGGAGGTGCTGAAGGCGCATAAAATAGATGCTGAGTTGAATATTTCACCCTCTGATGTACAGGTCGACAGCGACCAGGCCCACCACCTGACGCTGGTAATCAACGAACTTGCGACAAACAGTATAAAATATGCCCTGCCTGAAGGCCCCCGGATTTGTATCGCCGTCGAGATAGAAGGATTCGAAGACACAATTTCCGTCACCTTTAAAGACAACGGACCGGGTTTCCCCGAGGATATTATCAGCGGCGAATATTCGGGGAGCAGCCTCGGTCTGGATCTTATAAACGGCATTGTCAACAAAAGCTTAAACGGCAGCATTTCATTCAGGAATCAGGGCGGGGCCGTTGCCGTGATGACTTTTGAGGGCGCCGTTTGTCACTGATAAGGGAGGTTTGCAATGACCACGGATCAATTGAAAACTATTCTGGTGGCGGAAGACGATTATCTGGTCAGCGAAGAAATTGTTCGGGAGCTCAAATCTTTGGGATATGAAAACATAGTACAGGTGTCCGATGGTCTGTCAGCGGTTAATGAAACCTGCTCATTAGGGCCGGACATCGTTTTGATGGACATCAAAATGCCCAAGCTTGACGGCCTTGAGGCCGCCCGGCAGATTCAGGAACGGTGTCCCACTCCCGTCGTGACCCTGACGGCCTATGAAACGGCAGATTTAGTAAAAAAAGCCGGCGAAGTCGGTATTGCAGCCTACTTGACAAAGCCGTTCAAGCAGGGAGAGCTGGAACGGGCAATCGTGATTGCCGTGGCACGTCACAGCGACATGATGGAATTGCGCCGCGTGAACAGGGAACTTAACCAGGCCCTGGCCGAAGTCAAAAAGCTGAGGGGGATTCTGCCGATCTGCTCGAGCTGCAAAAAAATTCGTGATGACAAGGGCTATTGGTTACAGATCGAGACGTATATCAGCGAGCACTCTGAAGCCGAATTCAGCCATGGCATCTGCCCTGACTGTGCCAAAAGGTTATACCCTGAATTTTGTGACGAATAATACCGAACAATGCTATAAACTCCGTATTAATTCGTATCCCAATCCGTACTCATTCCCCTATCTTTTTCCGGAAATCGCGTGAAGCCACAATTCTTAATAACACCTGATTCTCGAGTTCCAAACACTCCATCAGTTCATTTGTGGAATAGTTCAGGAGACTCTTGACTCCGGACAATGTATGGGAGGGCTTTTGCGCGAACTCCTTAGCCTTATTCAATGAGGATTCCATAAGTTTTTCAGCGGGGACGACCTTATCGACGAGACCAAGTCGCAGTGCCTCATGAGCGGTGAAGTCTTTCTCGGTCAAAAGCATCTCAAGCGCCATGCTCGGGCCCAGCATCTTAGAAAGGAAATAGGCCCCGCCTCCTTTCGGCACCAATCCAAGCTTGAGGCAGGGATTCTCGAAAACAGTGTTGTCTGCTACTATCCTGTAGTCACAGGCGAGGCTCACATTCAAAAACATTGAAATGACCCTGCCGCTGTCAGCATGGATAACTATTTTATTCAATTTCACAATTTTAGTAATAAGCTGATTAACGGCATTGTACATCCTGTTTATGGCCTGTTGACCCAATTTTGTCTCAAATACCTGACGGTAAAATTCGAGATATTCTTCACACCCACTTTTATATGGAAATCCGAGAATCACAATGACTTTGATCGAGTCACTCTCTGAAACAAGGTCGAGATATTCCATGATTTTTTCTTTGGCGCTCAAATCACTCGCATAAAAAAGGAGGTTTTCTTTAAAACGAATCATGATGATATGCCCAAACCTTTTTGCTGAAAAGAAATCGAACCTCTCATCAAGGGTTTGATCCTTTTTCATTTCCATGCCCTCTCGTACCTGTTTATTCGAATTAGAAAATATTCCCCTCAAGCCCCCTTAAAAAGGGGAAAATGCGGGAGCCGATGCAGCAGCCAAAAAAGTCCTGAGAAAAAATCAAATCCGCTCTAAGAATCGTGGAATGTGATGTCTGTCTCCCCTTTTGGTAACGGGATGATAAAGACAGGTTTTCTCACTCGACGCAGGACCTTTTTAGTCATACTACCCAGATAGGTATTTTTAATGATGCCCTTTCCATGTGTCCCCATGATAATCGCGTCGCATTCAAATTTTTTAACCTTTCTGAGTATTTCATCCGCCGGGTAGCCCTGACATACCTCTATGGATTCAATCATGTCCATGGATTCGGGATCATCCTTAAGTTCCTGATCACAAAATGCCTTTAGTCGTTTTTTGATTCGATCCATCATCTTGGCTATATTTTTTTCAGCATTTTTCTCCTGTTCATCGTAATCAATATAGGATGCAACCATGGCCTTAATATTGGCAGGCAACTCTTCCAGTACGTGCAGAATGATGATCCTGGCATCATGCTTTTTTGCAGAGTTTATGGCATATCGAAGCGCATAGGCGGAATTGTCCGAAAGGTCCGTGGCATAAAGAATCTTTTTTATTTCAGGTAGCATGGAATTATCCTCCTCTTTTTGTGTTCATATCATTCAAGATTTAACAAGGCCGTCCACCCTGTTTTCATTAAAAGCATAATGTATGCCAAAGGATAGGTGACCGTATAAATGTAGTATATTCAGGAAGATGGCCATGTAAATTCGTGTGAACAAGATTACAAATGAGTTAAATAATTTTCTTGCGCTTTTACATAATGTAAAAATAATCGACATTCTATCCCCTGCCCCATAAACGGGGACATTGATTCCGGAGCGATTCTAAAAAATTGCTAAATCTTTTTTGCAAAATTTCTAAATCATGAAGACCAATGCGGATAATTTTCATGGAAGTAGGGTCTTGGAAAATGAAGGAAGGGGCGGTCGAACTCCCCGGAATCCATCCCAACACCCTGAGAAAAAGGATGGACAAGCTGGGAATTCATTACAGGCGACAAGCGAGATCTCTTTCATAGGGGCCGCAAGCACTTCAAAACGAGAAGTGGCGTCAAATACCTTACATTCATCTTAACCTCACGCTAATGTCGTGTCATGCATGAGATATCGTATCAGGCGCTCGTCATTCCCGCGAAGGCGGGAATCCATTATTTTAGGCTGCTCTGGTGCTTCCGGATTCCCTCTTCCGCGGGAATGACAAACATTTTTACGACATTATTTATATGACATGACACCAGGCTATATGGCAATCGTTTCTCTAAAATTGCAACTATTCTTCTAAACTTATGTCTAAAATATAACTATAATTTTTGAGCTATAATCGTTTCTCTACTCTCCAGATCTGAGGTTTATTTTTAATTCGTATTCTTTTGAACCAGGCACTTTTGAGATATGAAAACCCGATTTTCGGGCCAGGGCAAGCATCTGGGTGTTTTCCGCTAAGACAGTCCCCCATATGGATTGTACCCTCCGCTTTTTTGCGATGTTTAAAAGGTGCTCCATCAGGGATGCGCCGATACCCTTTCCGTGCCAGGGGTCTCCCACTGTTACCGCAAATTCCGGCTCCGTCCCCCCCGGTTTGGTCATGAGACGGGCCACACCTAACATTTTCTTCCCTTGTTTATCATTATGTAAGGCCACCAGGGCCATATCACGGTCGTAATCAATCTGGGTAAAGTATGCCAAGGTCTTGCGGGGAAGAGTTTTCATGGGGGTGAAAAATCTATAATAGACGCTCTGGTCGGATAGGGTGCTATGCAATCCCTCCAAAAGGGGTGCATCCTCCGGCTTTATGGGACGGATAAAAAGCTTCAGCCCTCCTTTGGTCGTTGTGGTCGTTTCATATTGGTTAGGGTAGGGGCTGATCACTAAATGGTGCGGAGCGGAGATTTGGGAGGGTTTGATGATCACCCTTGCATCCACTGCACAGGTCCGATTCTCCGTCAGAATGAGGGGATTGATATCTAATTCCTCAATCTCAGGGAAATCGGTAACCAACTGAGAAAGACGTATCAGGATTTCTTCAAGAAGCTCCAGATTTGCAGGGGGCCGGTTGCGATAGCCCTTGAGCATCCTATAGACGCGTGTACTTTCAATCAGCCTTCTCGCCAGAAGCCGGTTTAATGGGGGGAGGGCGATGGCCTGGTCTTTCAGGATTTCGGTCATGATACCACCCATTCCGAATAATATCACCGGGCCGAAATCAGTGTCCCTTTTAGTACCTAAGATGAGTTCATAGTCAGGACGTTTAAGCATGGGTTGGACGCTAACGCCCAGAAGTTCAGCTTCAGGATTATATGAGCGTGCATTTGTAAGAATTTTCAAGAAAGCCTTCCTAATGTCCTTTTCATTTCGCAGGTTGAGCTTGACCCCCCGGGCATCTGATTTGTGGGTAATATCCAGCGAATTGATCTTCATGGCTACAGGATATCCGACTTCTTCAGCACAACCCACCGCCTCATCGGCAGAGCCTGCTATAAGTGTGCGGTTTACTGGAATCCCATATGATGTTAACAGGGCCTTGGATTCAGTTTCGGTCAAGAGAAAATTCCCTTTATCCAGTGCCCTTTTAACAATGCGCTTTGCTTTGGACCGGTCAAAATCCAGTGTGTGTGGCAGTTCAGGAGGGATTTCCTGCAGCATTTCCAGGTTGCGGGCATAGGAATACATATACATGAAGGCTGAGACGGCCCTTTCCGGTGTTTCGTAGGTCGGGATGCCCGCGTTGTTTAATATCCGGCGCCCTTCTTGTACATTTCCTCCCCCCATCCAGACCGCAAATATCGGGGGGAAAGCTTTTTTATTTATAAGATCCGTGATGGCTTTTGCCACCGTGGATGCGTTACTCAAGGTCTGAGGTACAAAGATGATGACCAATGCGAAGATTTCACGTGCCGAAAAGCAGACCTCTAACGCCTGTTTCCAGCGTTCCGGTGAGGCATCTCCTAAGATATCAATAGGATTTCCCTTGCTCCAGAAAGGCGGGAGGAAATCACCCATTTTTTTTATGGTCTCAGGGACGAGTGTGACCGGTTCCAGGCCATAAGTGGCTAAGGCATCGGTTGCCATCACACCCGGCCCACCGCCATTGGTCATGATTGCCAGACCGGGACCTGTGGGGATCGGTTGCTTGGCCATCAGTTCAGCACAATCAAAAAGCTCTTCAATAGTATCCACGCGGACAATACCGGCCCTTTTGAAAGCCGCATTATAAACCTCATCTTCTCCGGCAAGTGCGCCTGTGTGAGAAGAGGCGGCCCGGGCTCCGGCCCCGGATTTTCCTGCCTTCAGGACAACGATGGGTTTGACCCGCGAGACGGCCCGCGCAGCACTCATAAATTTTCGAATGTTAGTCAGGTTTTCAATGTACAGAACAATACTGCTCACCCGGGTATCGTTACCCATATAATTGATCAGATCTCCAAAATCCACATCAAGCATCGAACCGATACTCACAAAATACCTGAAACCGATTCCTTCTTTTAAT
>DAOUXC010000330.1 GCA_030666795.1 Desulfobacteraceae bacterium | reverse complement strand
CTTAAAACCTGGTCTCAGGGTCAGGTCAGAGGAAAAAGGCTCTGCCGTGTCTGATAGAACTGTATAGTGATCTAAAGTGTACTAAATTGCCTAAATTGATCTAAAGTTATGGAATGCGTTAAACACGCAGTCATATATAATAGAAAATGACATGGATGCTTTGCAACATATCGATTTGCATGAAAGTCATTAACTATATCAAAATTGATTGCGAAGCGTACCACCACTTTAGCTCACTTTACTTAGATCACTGGTGAAGTCCTTACAGCCTCCTATGTTATGGCGGGAAGAAGAATCCTGAATGTTGTCCCTTTATCCACGACACTTTCTACATCAATGGTGCCTTGATGGGCCTCAACAACCCCTTTAACAATGGCGAGACCCAGTCCCGTGCCCACAACCTCCCGTGTCTTGGGATGCTTGATGCGATAAAACTTATCAAAGATTTTAGGCAGTTCTTCGGGCGAGATCCCCACGCCCGTATCCTCCACCCTTATTTCCATGTTTTCGCCAAAGCCGTGTGCAGTGATTGTCACCCTGCCTCCCTCGGGTGAATAGTTGATGGCATTACTGATCAGGTTATTAAATATCTCTTCGATATTCTTGGGGTCGGCCTGAACCGGCTTGAGATCATCGCAGGAGTAGGTGAGGTCGATGCCCTTTTCTTTAGCCCTCTCCTCCATCAGGGCAACGATCTCTTCGATTATTTTTCCGATGTCGGTGGGAACCTGGCGCTGGACATATTTGCCGGCCTCTATCTTGGCCACATCCAAAAGGTCGTTAATAAGCTCCAAGAGGCCATCTATTTTGTTCATTCCTCTATTTACAAAGTCCTGCTGTTTTTCCTCAAGTGGGCCTGCCAGACCCTCCACGAGAACGCTGTTCAACTGCCTTATGGATACGAGGGGGCTCCGGAGTTCGTGAGCCACCATATTGACAAAGTCCGACTTCATCTGGTCAAGCTGCTTGAATGCGGTGATGTCTTCAAGGACGGTTACGGTTCCTGCGACATCTTTATCAGGTCCTAGGGCGGGTGCGGAAATGGTACGCAGTATATTCTTACCTACCTGGATTTCCTGCGATATGGATTCATTATCCGGAATTTCCCTGTTTTGTATCTGTTTCAGCGTATTTATGAGAGACTCATCATTTATAATTTCCGTAACCGGGGCCGGGTTTTCCACTTCACTTGATATCTCTGCCAGGCGCATGAGCGCCGGGTTGTGAAGGACAACTTCAAGGTTGCGGTTGGTCACCATGACTCCGTTTGCCATACGATTTATGATTGTCTTAAGCCGGCTTTTTTCGAGATTGAGATCATAAAGATTGCGGATATTTTCTTGTTCTAATTGTCTTGCCTTTTGCTCTAATTGTCTCTTTTCGGCGGCTCGTGTAATGGTCAGGAGGAACTGGTCTATCTGGAACGGTTTGGTTATGAAGTCATAGGCCCCGTTTTTCATGCATTCCACTGCCGTATCGACCGTACCGTGGCCGGTGATAATGATAACCGGGATGTCAGGATATTTTTCAGTGGTTATCCCGAGCATCTCTTCTCCGCTCATAACAGGCATTTTCAGATCGAGAAGTATCATATCTATTTCTTCCGCGGCCAAGAGATCCAGTGCCTGCCTGCCGTTCTCGGCGCTCAATACTTCATATCCTTTGCCGGTCAGCACACGGTGACAGCCTTCTCTGACTACTTTTTCGTCATCCACAACGAGAATTTTTGTCTTTTCATTCATCATTAACCGTCCAATCAGATAAAAAGGGGTTCTGCTTCCGGTTTTTCAACAAACCCTAAAGGAAGCTCTACGATAAATGTGGACCCGCCTTCAGGAGGGCATTCCACCCTAAGATTACCGCCGTGAAGTTCCACAATCCTTTTACAAATGCTCAGGCCAAGACCCGTACCCTTGCCGACCGGTTTGGTTGTAAAAAAAATGTCGAAAATCTTGTCCCGCAGCTCTTTCGGTATGCCGGGTCCGGTGTCACTGACCAGAATAACGAATTGATTTGTTTCAGTGTCATATCGAGCCTTAATACTTAGTCTCCCTCTTCCTCCCATAGCATCGGCGGCATTTATAAAAAGATTGGTGAAGACCTGCTGGAGCTGGCCCATGTCACCGGCCATTCCCGGAATATCCGGCCCCATGTGCTTAGAGACTTTTATGTTCTGAAAAAGGGCCTGATTGATCAGGATATTCAATGTTTTCTCTATCATGTCTTCCAGGCTGAATGAGGATATCTTGCCCACGGTCTGGCGGCTGAATTCAAGTAATTCCGCTACAATCTTTTTGCACCGAATGGTCTGGTCAACAACCTCCTGAATATCGTTCAGGTTTTTTTCATCATCTTTCAGGGCCTCTTTGAGCAGTTCAGCGTATATCATGATGCCCGCAAGGGGGTTGTTTATTTCATGGGCCACGCCTGCGGCCATTCTACCCACTGAAGCTATCTTCTCCGACTGTACTAACTGGAGATGGGCCTCTTCAAGGTCCTTTCGCATCCTGAGTATTTCACGCATATCAGTAAATACTCCAACGCTTCCTGTTTCTTTCCCGTCAATCGTGATAATAGAGGCTGACAGTGTCACAGGTATCTCTTCACCCGTCCTGCTTATAATTGACATGCTGGTAGGATTGAGTTTGCCCAAAGGTCCGTGCCGGTCGCTTCTCATCTTTCGCATATTTTCTTTGGCCACATCAATATTGTAAAAACTGCTAAGATGGCCTGTTTCCATTATTTCCCGGGCCGTATACCCGGTAACATTTTCCATTCCTTCGTTAAAAATCAGCACATTTCCTTTGGTATCCACCACAACGATACCATCCACTGTGCTTTGAATGACATTTTGGAAGAAGATATTAGATTTCTGTACCTCCCGTTCCAATTTGATCCTATCGGTTACATCCCTTGATACCTCTAATAACTGAATGATTTCACCGTTCTCATCGAATATCGGTGATACCGTGATAACCTCAAAGCGTGTCTCCCCGTTATCTGCAACGAATTCATGGATGGTGCTGATTATCTCTCTGTTTTTCTTGACTTCTTCCAGATAACAGGTCCTCCCGTATTCTGCACACGGCCTGTCAAGTCCGTATCTTACCTCATAGCAATTGCGTTGCAGAGTATCTTCATGGTTGAGCTTTTTGTTCTCCCGGAATGTCTTGTTTACCATGTTGACGGTCATATCCTGATTGACTACCAACAGATTGTAAGGAAGCGAATCCAGTATCGTCTGGATATGTTTTTTCTCTTTGTCGTACTGGTTCTGACGTTTCTTGTCCAAATCGGTCTTTTCAATCTCTATCTGTACCAGATCGAAAAGAAGCCTGGCCCCCCTGTGACCTATAAGAGAGACCTCCGGCGGCTTTGTCTTTCGAATTGCTTCTCTTACGTCTGTTGATCCGGTAAGCTCAAAGATGAAATTTAGTTCTTTCAGGGTATAGAGGTCTCGGAAATCTGAGGACGTGAACAGATTAAGCTTTTTGGCGTAAACCAGACCGGGTGCCTTCGGGTTGGTATCGGCAACCCCTAAGATTTTCATTTTGAGTCGTGAGAGACGTTCTCTATCTAAGATTCGAAGAAGACTATGACATGCCTCACCGCCACCCACGAAGGCCAAATTGAATGGCGTGCCGGCCTGGTCTCCCCGAACAATTTGTGCTCCTTCATCGAGGGTTTGTTGTGCCGGCGATTTCATGGTGTCTGCTGTCAAACTGTCACCTTTCATCTGAGCAGGGGGCTAAAATTCATTCCTTGTGCAGTCGCGCTGTCACCTTTTTTGCCATGTCCCTGGCAATGGCTTTTAAGGCATTACTTTCTTTAACAGGACCTGAATTATTCCATCCTTTAAGAACGGCTTCCCTCTTCTTTTCTTTGAATTGTTCAAGACTGGTGGCCATGGCTTCCCAGGCAAACAGTTTTTGGAGGATATGCCGTTCTTCTGCTGTCAG
>DAOUXC010000326.1 GCA_030666795.1 Desulfobacteraceae bacterium | reverse complement strand
GCAATCTGCCAGAGAAGTTTGGATCGGATATCTCCCGCTGCAAATACGCCCTTTAAAGAGGTTTCCATGTAATCGTTAGTGACCACAAAGCCACGATCATCTAATTCCAGCAACCCTTTAGCCAACTGGTTGTTGGGGATAACACCGATAAACACAAAGACCCCCTGGACCGGAAGCAGGGATTCTTCACCGGTCTTCACGTTTTTAAGCCCTATCCCGTCTACTCCGTTTTCACCCACAATACGAGTCGGAATCGTATCCCATATTATGTTTATCTTTTCCTGGGCCATGACCCGGTCTTGAAGCAGCTTAACGGCCCGCAGCTCATCCCTCCGGTGTATAAGATGGACCTTACTGGCAAACCGGGTTAAGAAGAGGGCCTCTTCCAGTGCCGTATCCCCACCCCCGATAGCAGCAACCTCCAGGTCTCTGTAAAACGGTCCGTCACAGGTGCCACAGTAGGAAACACCCTTTCCCGTAAGAAGGTCCTCTCCTTCAATGCCTAACTTTCGATAGCCCGCGCCGCAAGCCAGGATCAGGGCCTTTGTTTCCAGGTTTCCTTTATCTGTTACCACAATTTTCTTATCCGGTGTGAGTTCCAGACTGGAAACCTCCTGGCTCTGGATCACGATCCCGAACTTTTCGGCCTGGCGTTTCATCCGATCCACCAGTTCAAATCCCGATACCCCATCCGGAAAGCCAGGGTAATTCTCCACCCAGTCGGTTGAGAGGACCTGTCCACCCGGGGCAAGTCTTTCCAACAGGACGGTTTTCAGACGCGCCCTGGCAGCGTAAAGTCCGGCAGTAAGACCGGCAGGGCCTGCACCTATTATAACCAGATCTTCCATGCTATGACATACCCCTATATAAATGAAAACCCCGTCCTTTCTTTGCAGCAGGCCGGGGTTCGGATAAAGACTCCATATCAATTACAATAATTTTTTCAGTTCCTCTTCAATGTGGCTCTTGGGGTGGGCCCCAATGATGGTCTGGGCCACTTCACCGCCTTTGAAAAGAATGAGCGTGGGGATATTCCTTATACCAAATTTTCCAGGGGTCTCACGGTTCTGATCCACATCCATGCTTGCAATCTTTATCCTGCCTTTATAGTCCTGGGCCAGCTCCTCCACCACGGGACCAACCATTTTGCAAGGGCCACACCATTCCGCCCAAAAGTCTACCATGGCGGGTATGTCCGAATTGATAATTTCTTCGTCAAAGGTTCCATCCGTCACATTCAATACGTCAGCCATAAAACGCCTCCTTTTCGCAATCAATTAATGCATAAATCTAATACCGCCCGCCCGCCTTGTCAACAGAAAGGGATGGTGCGAATTCGTGTGGATCAAATTACCGGGCTGACTGAAGGCTCCCGTTAGGAAGGTGCGAGGCGGGCGAGGCCAGAAACGCAACCCTTTGTCCATTTCCAGCCATAAGATTAGAAGTTCAGGGTTACGCCACTTCCTCTTCCAGAAGCTTATTAAAGGCATTGATGACGGTAACAGGAACAGGGCCGGATCGTGTATAAAGATCCAACACGGCATGAGAGACTTTCACCTTTTCCTCTACCACGTCCCATCCTATTCCCTTTTCTTCCACCTGCGCCATAACTTCTATAAGATCTTTTGACTCCATATGTTATTCTCCTTTTTTTTTGGATGGTCTCAGGTCGGGGGGATAAATAAATTTCGGATCCATCTCATAGGTCCAGGGTAGGCCCCACCACTGCCATCCGTAATGTCTTCTATGGTTAAAGCCATAGATTTTATTCCTTTTAGCAAGCTGCCGGTAAAACTTGTGTCTATTACTGTCTATATGGGAAGGAAATTTAGACCCTTCAAAACCGTCTATCACATTGTAGACGTTCTTGAAACCATCTCCGGTAAGATCTTTTGCGGCGAGACCGCTTCGCGTCCCATCACGGGAGATGATAAGAAGGTTGTCTGTCTTTTTGAATACCTTGCCTATCTCTGCAATAAAGTGCTTATTCTTTATATTGAAGCCAAAACCATAGGTGTCATCCTTCTTGACAAAATCATCGGTCATGAACATGTAGGGAAACAGGTAGGCACTAATGGGATGCCCCACAAACTGGTATTCGGCTCTCGTACGTATATCAATGAGATAGGTATCGGGGACCGTGTTGAGCATGTCATAGGCTTCAATGCTCAAGATAATTTTGGGTTCCTGGGCCGGGACATTTACCCATGATATGATAAAGACCCCGATAAGAACGCAAAATGAAAACAGTGCTTTTTTAATCATAGAGTTATCTTCGATCTATCGGGCCCCAAAATCAAGGCCCTTTTAGGTATAAAATCCTATTTGTTGAGTAAAAATTAATAATCCAAGGCACCTTCGTTTGTCAATGAAAAACATGCTTTTCAGGGCAACCACCACGGACAACTTCCTTGACAGCCAAATTCAGGATGCATAATATCTGGCATTATTTATGGGTTCCATTGTCATGGGGTATCAGCTCAATATTGAGGGAAAGAGCACCGTCGAGGCGCAAGGCATAGGGCATAAAGCGCAGTGCATTTATTAATGGGAATCATCTCACTTTCCTTGCGCCCTGCGCTTCAAGCCATACAGAGATGACGCCCATGTGCCAATGAGATCAGATAAATCCTCAACGGGGAGGGATTTTTTTAATAATTTCAATGGATTAACCCCCTTACACGTGTCGAAGATCCCGTCTTTAGTGGGGGCGGGAGAGGGTTAGGGCCTGCCCCGTACTTGATACGGGGGTGAGCGGGTTTCCCCGACTTATTAAGCATATACGCTTAAACAAATGGGGTTAACTATAAAATTAAGGAGACTGAATATGCCAACCAGCAAAGTATATTTTTCTAATCTCAGGGCTTCTGCAAGGGAGAATCTTCTTTCAAAGCTGGTGAGACTGATGGACAGTTGCGGCCTCGAAGACATTATATTGCCCCGAGGTCTTGTGGCCATAAAGCTTCACTTTGGTGAAAAGGGCAATACGGCCTTTATCCGACCGGTCTTTATCCGCCCGATAGTTGACCGAATCAAGGAACTGGGAGCCTTACCTTTTCTGACAGATACCAACACCCTTTATGCCGGCACAAGGGGGAACAGTGTTTCCCACCTGAAAACAGCCATAGAGAATGGTTTTGCATATTCCGTGGTAAATGCGCCGGTCATCATAGGAGACGGTATGAGGGGTGCCTCTTACGCGGGGGTCAAAATAGGCGGGGAAATTATTAAAACAGCATACTTGGGAAAGGAAATCGTTGAATCCGATGTCCTGATCAGTGTTGCCCATTTCAAGGGGCATGAACTCACCGGATTCGGGGGTACCATAAAAAACCTCGGCATGGGTTGTGCCTCCAGAAAAGGAAAACTCGACCAGCACTCCGGTTTGTCCCCAAAGGTCAAGCGCAAGAAATGCATTGGCTGTGGTGAATGTGTAGAGCACTGCGCACAGAACGCCATTTCCCTGAATGATAAAAAAGCGGAAATAGACCCGGAAAAATGTGTGGGATGCGGAGAATGCATCCTGATCTGTCCGAATAGTGCTATCAATGTTCAATGGAACGCGGATATCCCCGTTTTTCAAAAAAAGATGGCGGAATACACTGCGGCGGTGCTGAAAGGAAAACAGGGGAAAACCATGTTCCTGAACTTTTTGACCAACATTTCCCCTGCCTGCGACTGCTACGGTCATAACGACGCCCCTATTGTCCGGGACATCGGGATTATGGCTTCCACTGATCCCGTGGCAATAGACCAGGCCTCAGCCGACATGGTCAACCAACAGAATGTGGCCAATGGGTCCTGTCTTGAAGATTCAAAAGAGCAGAGTGGTGACATATTCAGGGCAGTCTATCCAAAAATAGATTGGAGTATCCAATTAAAGCACGGCGAAAAGATAGGCATTGGTAGTAGAGAGTATGAACTGGTTACTATTTAGACCTAGGTTAAGCGGTTCAACTTTCACAGTTCAATGGTTTTTTCTGAACAGTGGACTGTTAAATTCAGGCTTTTCCTGAACCGGTTGAGTGGTCTTAGCATGGACG
>DAOUXC010000260.1 GCA_030666795.1 Desulfobacteraceae bacterium | reverse complement strand
CCTGCAGTCCCCCGGCAATCAGCTTGGCGCCTGGAAAATCGGCCTTTATGCCGTCAAAATATTCCTCAGCTATTTTGTTGGCCTTCACTGCGGTCATCTTTTTTCCACTCAGATTGGAAAGGAGCCCGGAGATACCCTTCTGACCATCCTGTATATCTTTTATATTCGCGGTCAAACGCACGGTCTGATTGCCGTTATAATGGTAAATATTATGAAACCCCGGGGTCAGCCTTATCCGGGCCAGTTCCTTCAATGGCACCTCTCCATGCCCCGGGACAACCACCTTCAGATTTACCAGGTCATCAAAGTCGTGCCGGTATTCAAGCAGATATTTCAATTTTATGTCCTGCTCGTCATCCCCCTGATTGTAGGTGGCCACTGTCAAACCATAGAATGCGGCCTCTACGGCCATGACAAGGTTACTTTGATCAACCCCGAGTCTCTTTGCCTTGGCCTCGTCAACGGTTATTTCCAAGAACTGCTTATTTCTTGAAAAATCGTCCTGTATATCCACGATCCCCTGGTGCCTGGCCAACTCCTCCTGGATCAGACGTGAGATATCGGCAGACGTCTCCCAGTCGGGGGTCTGGATCTTCAGATCAAGGTCCGCGCCAACCGGCGGTCCCTCGAGCAATCTTTCCAGGACAAATGAGGTGGCCCCGTGGTCCTTCAGGACACGGCCCACCTCCTCTCTGACGCCTTCCATCAATTCCACCACACTGTGCTTTCTTTGTTTACCCGTCTTTAAGACCACATTGAGCATTCCATAGTGTCTTCCGTAGATCGGTTCATAATTTACTTCCTTCATGCCCGCAATCGCTATAGGGGCTTCCAGTTCATCACCGATCCCCTTTTTGACAACATCGGTAAGCGCCATGAGTGTGTCCCTGGACCGCTCCAATGTGGAGCCTACCGGCATGTCGTAATAAATGTTGAATCTCGGGAACACATCACTTTTTGGAAACATGACAAAGTCGGTTTGGAAATACAGGAAAAAGGCTAAGATCGTTGACAGCACAATAACAAATACCGAGATATATCGGTGGCGAAGAATAACCCGTAAATAAGGGTAATAAAATTTCCGAATCGGTTTGAATATGTCGAACCGCCTTTTCAGGACCTTTTGTGTTGCCTTTTCAGACGTCAGTTCAACCACATGTGAAGGCAACATGAAAAACACCTCAAAAAGTGAGGCCGAAAGTGCAAAAAAGACGACCTTTGGCAGGATACCGATGTACCTGCCTATAATACCGCTCACCATAATAAGGATGGGGAAAAAGGCGGCCATGGTGGTGGAAACCGATGCCAGCACAGGGGCAAGCACCTCGCGACTCCCTTCCAGCGTTGCCTGTGCCAGAGGTTTGCCCTGTTCCATGTGCCGAAAAATATTCTCGAGAACCACTATGGCATCGTCCACAATCACACCGAGGACAAGGATCAGGGCGAACAGGGTTACCCCGTCGATGGAAAGGCCGATGCTTCTCATGAATATGAAGGTAAGAAGAAAGGAGACCGGAATACCGATGGAGGCATAAACGGAATTTCGTATGCCCATGGCGACCCACAGGATCAAAAAGACCGCAATGATACCAAAAAAGGCATTGGCCTGAAGCTCCTTTATCCTCTTTTTGATTTCACGTGACTGGTCAAAATAGAGCGTGGTTTTGAGACCCGGGTACTGTGCCGGGATATCTTTCATGAGGGTCTTTACGTCATCCACGATCTGGATCACATTGGTGTTTCTCTTCCGTTTTACGGCCAGGACCAGGGCTTTTTCCTTGTCAATAAATGTCAGGACCCAAGGTTTTTCCAATGTTGGAGTTATAACCGCTATATCGCGCAAATAAACCGTGGCGCCGTTGACGCTCTTGAGTGCAATGTTTCCCAAATCTTTCGGGTCCCGCGGCTCCCCTAACATGCGTATGGCGGCCTCGTGGTCACCCATCTCCACGGTGCCGCCGGGCAGGTTTTTGCTTCGGCCTGCAATGGCCTGGGCCACCTGTGGCACTGAAATGCCATAGGCCGACATGCGACGGGGATTTAATTCCACCCATATCTCATTTTCCCTCTCCCCGAAGACAGTCACCTCCGAGACCCCTTCTATGTCTTCAAACCTATCCGCGATATCATCGGCAATGTCCTGTAGCTGCATCATGGGAAGGTCACCGGCCAGACCCACCATGCACACGGGGAAAATGGCCACGTCGATCTCAATGACCCTGGGGACCTCGGCCTCTTCAGGCAGATCCCCCACCTGATCCACCGCGTTTCTTACTTCCTGCATGACCTGGTCTATTCCGTATTCCGAAAGGCGGGTGTTAAAAAGGACGTGGACTTTGGAAGTGCTCTCATACGAGTAGGATTCGTGTCTCCTGATATCGGAGATACCCTGAAGTTCATCCTCGATCTTGTTTGTCGTCAGTTTTTCCATCTCCTCGGGTGAAAACCCGGGGCAGATGGTGACAATAACGCCCTCTCCTATGGTGAGGTCAGGATCCAAGTATCTGGGCATGGCCCTGTAGCAGTAAATTCCAAGGACCACGATCAGAATCAGGGCCATTCTAACGACTACAGGTCTTGCCAGGCCGAATCGAGTAATGAACATGCGAAAGTCACTATTTTGGGGTTGCGGGTTGCGGGTTGCGGGTTGCGAATCAGTATTGAACCGGATCCCCACTCTTCAGTCCTGCCGGATTTGTAATCACCAATCCCTGATTGTCCAAACCCGAAAGGACCTCGACCCTCTGGTCATAATAGGCGCCCAGGATCACTGTTTTAAACAGGGCCTTTCCATCCCTGACCACGAACAGACCTATCTTTCCATTTTCCTCCGCAAGCCATGCCGAAGGGACCTTGATTTTTTTCCTTTTATCTACAAAAGGCAGCCTAACCCTTATGGTCATTCCGTCAGCCATGCGCTCATCGGGTTTTTCCACCATAAACTCTACCGGAAAGGAACGGGTCGCGGGATTTGCAGTAGGTGACAGGAAAAAAAGCCGGCAGGAAAAAGTTTCATGAGGAAAGGCGTCAATGGTAAATTCAAACTCCTTTTGCTCGGTCAGGGTATGGATATCCTTTTCGCCGACAGACACCTTTATCTTCATTCTGTCAAGATCGACCACCTGGGTAATGACCGTTACCGGCGGCACAACGATCACTTCCCCCTCTTCCACCTCACGAAATGCGATAATCCCGTCGCAAGGCGCAAGAATCATCGATTTCCTCAACCAATCATTCGCCACCGCAAAGGTCGCCTCAGCCTGTTCAAGATTGGCGCGAGCGGCCTTTCTGTCCTCTGCCCTGGGCCCCTGTCTTGCGAGGGCCAATTGTTCTCCGGCGGACTCCACCCTGGCGCGGGCCATTTCAACCATTCGCCTGGCTGAATCATATTCACTGTTGGAGGCAGATTGGGACTCACGAAGGTCTTTTAACCTGATAAAATTCTTCTCCGACTCCAGAAGACCTGCCTCGGCCTCCCTTAAAGCCGCCTCGGCAATGCGAATCTCTTCGGGCCTGCTCCCTGTCTCTACCTTCTCAAAGGCGCTTCTGGCAGCCTCCACTGCGGCCTGCGCCTCCCTGAGCCGAAGACGGATACTTCTCGTGCCTATCTCCGCAAGGACCTGCCCTTTCTTGACCCTGTCACCTTTCTCAAAATAGAGTTTTTCAATGGTCCCGCCCGCTTCGCTGGCTAACATGACCTTGCGGTAGGCCGTGAGAACACCCACATATTCAATACTCCCTTCCGGGGCTGAGGCGCTAACATTGCTCACCTTCACCAGTCTGGTTTTTTTCGACTCAGCCTTCGTGTCCGCCCGTGTCTCAGCTTCATCCCCGCAGCCGCAGATAGTGAGAAAAAAAAGGGCGGTCCCCCCCAAAACAATGCTTTTCATAAGAGTATTTCGCATAATGTTAGTCACGATATCTTTGTCCTGTCTTTCTACAATTTATTTTCAATCAAATTACAGCCATAAAACATAATATCAAGTAATGAATAATAGTCAAAAGCTTTATTTTCACTATTTCATATTTTATGTAAATTTTCCTGCCCCGCCTTTTTTTCTTGACAGGGAAGAATGGAGGATCATTATATCGTACACGAAAGGTTTAACCATGGCGGATTGCAACGATTGCGCGAAGGAAAGGAGGAAAACTCAATGTCTGATGGGGAATTATATGAACAATTTATCCGCTGGCTGGACAAGGCCTGGTGGGGACTGCCCGAATCCGAGCATCTGATGCCCGCCATAAAGGCGTTCTACAGCCCCGAGGAAGCCGAACTGCTTACGGATATCCCTTTTTCAAGCAGAAATCTTGAGGAACTGGCCGAGATGAAGGGTATGGATCCCGCTGAATTGGGAAAAAAGCTGGACGCCCTTGCCCGAAAGGGGGCCGTGTGGCGCAGTGTTAAGGACGGAAAAGTTCGCTACAAGTTGAACGACAGCTTTTTCACTTTCATGCGCGGTCCGTTCTGGGGGGCCAAACCTGACGAGGCAACAAAGGCGCTGGCTCCGCCGTTGAACAAATATTTTTATGACGGTTTTATGGAACAGTTTGCCCATGCACATACAAAGGGTCTCCGTACGATCCCCATTAATAAGACCGTGGAAGATCCCCGTCGGATACTTCCCTATGAGGACGTGGTCAAATATGTCGATTCCCAGGATTACTGCACGGTCTCCTACTGCCCCTGCAGGCAAAGAAAAAACCTCGACCCCGACTCACCCGACTGCAAGCACCCGGTGGAAGTCTGCCTCCATTTCGGGCATCTGGGACATTACATTGTGGAAAACGGCCTGGGCCGTGAGATCACAAAAGAAGAAACAAAAGAAATCCTCAAAAAGGCCGCCGAATCAGGACTGGTTCACGCCATTTCAAACTGGGAAAAAGGGGCGGACACAATCTGTAATTGCTGTAAATGCTGCTGCCTCTTCTTTGAGGCCTATCACGTGCTGAAGCACGACAAAAGCCACGACGTATCCAACTACCGGGTTCGCACCACTCCGGAGACCTGCAAGGCATGCGGCCTTTGTGTGGAAAGGTGTCCCATGGAAGCCCTCAGGCTTGAAGATTCTCCCGAGGCGACCAACAAGAAAGGAAAGGTGGCAGTACTCGATCCTGACCGGTGCATTGGCTGCGGGGTCTGTGTATACAAGTGTCCCACAAAATCGCTTATCCTTGAACGCAGGGAGGAGATCTATCACCCTCCAAAGGATGCACGTGAATGGATGGAACGGTGGTTCGAAGATAAGAAGGCAGTTTCAAAAGCAAACAAATAAGTATCCGGGTCCGGAGGGCCAGGCTTTGGTTATTCCCAGAGGGGATTTGCTTTGTTGGATTTTTATTGACTTATTGAAACTCCAAATGTCAAACAGAAAAAAGATGAACATCGAACATCGAATGTGGTTGTTGCTTCGCCCCGTTTTCTTAATAAAATTGAAAAGCCGAAGGCTTACTTTAATTCGACGTTGAACGTTCGGTGTTCGATGTTGGATGTTCGTTTTTTACTTCGGTTTTGGTCATTGAATATTGGAATTTAAAATTTATTTGTAATTTGTTGTT
>DAOUXC010000187.1 GCA_030666795.1 Desulfobacteraceae bacterium | reverse complement strand
TAAGCCCCTCTTAAGCCTGGCCTCCTGGGTCGGGCATGACGGAACGGTAATTATCACCTCATTTTCGGATTCCTGAATCTCATATCCCACAAGGATACACCATGGAAAAAGCCTGAGGGCCTTTACAAAACCTTTGAGCCCTTTTTCTTTTATCCCGAATCTCGAAGCTAAATCTTTAGCCGCCATACCGGCGACACGGCCCCACACTTTTTCGTTTATCCTCTCGGCAGTTTTCTGGTCAAAACGCTCGTCCACATTGATAAACCAGAAGGCATCTCCTACCTTGTAATGCCACAGAAGAAATTCAATGTATTTGCGAAGTTCAGGCGTCTCCATGTCCTTAAAAATGTCAAGATCCATATGTTCCCCTTATCTGCCCTTAAACCTGGGCTTTCTTTTCTCGAAAAAAGCTGTCGCGCCCTCCTTGTGATCTTCCGAATATGTGGTGAGCAGGAACTGATCCGCGTCCATATAGATGCCTGCCCGGTCCAGCGCCCCGCTTAAGTTTAGTACGGCCTGTTTTGTCATGGAAACTGGAATGGGTGGTTTTTCGAGAATCTTTTCAGCCATTGCTTGAGCGGCTTCACCGGTTGATCCATCAGGAACTACCTGCTCGGCAAGACCCCATGCCAGGCATTTTTCGGCGGGCACGGGCTCACACAGAATGATCATTTCCTTGGTCTTGGCAGGGCCCACGAGATGGAGCAAACGAGGGATGGAACCCCAACTGTAATTCAAACCCAGTTCCACCTCGGGGATACGCATGAATGCGGATTGACCCATGATGCGAAAATCGCAGGAAATCACTAAAGATACACCGCCTCCGAGGCAAAGGCCCTCGATGGCGGCAATGGTTAAAGGTCTGGACTCCTCCCAGGCCCGGCATGCCTCGGGTCCCAAAATGACACGTTCCCTGCGCTCTGACATGGTGCCGGAAGACAATTTTCGGGCTTCCGGATCCTTGAGGTCCATTCCGGCGGAGAATTTCCCGGAAGCTCCCGTCAATATGACCACTCGGATGTCCGGATCCTCCTGAAAGCTCATGGCAACATCTTTCAGTTCTTTAAGCATACGAGCAGACAGGGTGTTTATTGAGCCGGGCCTGTTCAGTATCACCCTGACTAAGGCCCCGTCCCTTTCAATTAAGAGATCATGATATTTCATTGGATAATTTCCTTTCCACCTCCGAATATCTTCGTTATGTCCTAATCCGGTTTTACTAAATACTTCCCCGTTTTAACATCCTCAGGTCGAGTTTCCTCTTCATCTTCCATCCATTCTTCAACTTGTTCCTTGTGTTGATTCCAGTCATACTCTTTCAGACCCTGCATTATATACTCCGGCAGGAAGAGGAGGCCATAGTCCCTCCGGCCTGTGTCGAATTTGTACAAATCTCCCCTTTTCAGATCCTCAAAATCTTCTGCGATTTCTTTGATGTATTTAAACGCATTTGCATGGACTCTGATAAACACGCCTTTTCTTATTTCAGCCTCGAAAAAATGGCTCGTAACCGGATACCCAAGGGCGCACATAATACTTACCTTTGCAAGCCGGCGCATATCCTCCTCAGGCGGGATCGGCAAAGCGTAATTCAGCAGTGTACTTATTATCTGTTTTTTATCAGTTCCAATTAAGGTAATGTTTGTCCCCTCGGGATAATATCTGAAATATTTCATCTTCTGAACCTTATACATAGAACACCCCGGACTCTATCATCGGTGGATCTTCCGCATCAAGGACATGGATGATGTCCCTGTAAAGTCTCTTTTTCATTTCATAGATTATCTCTCTTCGCTTGTTCAGGCTTTTTGCAAATGAAAGGGCCTCATTCATGAGGTCATCCATATGACATGCCTTCATCACTATGTGGTGGGCCTCACACTCCCCGGCAGTCAGCCTTTTTCCGCTGTACTGCATCTCTTCAAACTCGTACATGGGAATGGCCTTTGTGATGACGGCAATCATCCCCGGCAAAAATGGGATACTCAGGTCCACCTCCGGGAAACAGAAAAAGCCCCGGTCGGATCGCATAAAGCGGAAGTCAAAGGCACAGCTCATAATGGCGCCGCCCGCAAAGGAATGGCCTGATATGGCAGCTATCGTGGGCATTGGATAAAGGAGAATCCGTTTGAAAAGCTTCATCATTGTGCGAAAAAAGGTCATAGCAGTCTCTTTGTCCCCTTTTTGAATAAAAGGGACCAGCCAGTCGAGATCAATCCCGTTACAGAATATTTTTTCATGGGAAGAGGTCACAACCAGTGCATTGGCATCTGTCTCCCGTTCGATCTTGTCCAAAATCGTGAGGAAGTCTTCTAAAAAAGGAAGATTAAAAAGGTTTTCACCATCGTTCATGGTCAAAACGGCCACTTTCTCATCTAACTCGTATTTTAGTCCCGCCATATTTTTTTACTCCTTGATTGCCTCGTGAACTTCAGGCCTTATTATGCGGATATTTTGGGCAAAGGTTGTGCTGTCCCTGAAGGGCCCCGGCCAACTTATCAGGGAAAAACACAAAGTAGGTGTGAGAAGAAGGGAAAACACGGAATATTAAGTCATTATTTTATACACACCTTCCTGACCTGCAATATATCGGTCACGCCAAGCAACACCTTTCTGATCCCGTCCTGCATAAGGGTGGTCATCCCATCCTTTACAGCCCGTTCTCTCAAATCCTCCATTAAGGCCTTCTGCTGTATGAGCGTTTTCATATCGTCCGTGCCGTCAAGGATTTCCATGAGGCAGGTCCTGCCCTTATACCCGGTATTGGCACACTTATCGCAGCCATTGGCCCTGTAAAGTTTCAGGTCCTCGGAATAGGGGAAGCCTAAAGCATCAAAATCCCCGGCATACTGCTTGGCGAGCATATCGTATTCCTTGCGGTCAGGATGATATGCCTCTTTGCAGGATTTACACAGGGTCCTCACAAGACGCTGTGCCAAAACACCTAAAAGGGCATCCGCAAAGTTAAACGGGTCCATGCCCATATCTAAGAGCCTTGTAATGGTCTCAGGGGCGCTGTTTGTATGCAGGGTACTGAAGACCAGGTGGCCTGTCAGGGATGCCTCAATACCGGTGGAAACGGTTTCATGATCCCTCATTTCACCCACCATGATCACATCCGGGTCAGCCCTCAAAAAGGCTCGCATGGCCGCGGCAAAGTCAAAGTCTATTTTAGGCTGGACCTGGACCTGTCGCAGTCCTTTTTGGGTGATTTCCACCGGGTCTTCCGCCGTCCAGATCTTTGTCTCCGGTTTGTTGATATGGGCCAGCGCCGAGTGAAGGGTAGTGGTTTTTCCGCTTCCGGTTGGTCCCACAACAAGAAAGATGCCGTAAGGAGTGGCAATCTTTTCGAGGATAAGATCGTTGTCTCTTTTACTCATCCCCATGGCCTCCAAGGGTATGGGTTCGCCGGCAGCCAGGATACGCATGACAATATCTTCTTCCCCGCCTACCGTGGGAAGTGAGGCCACCCTGAGTTCGATATCAAGGGGAGCAAATTTCTTGAACTGGATCTTTCCGTCCTGTGGTTTTCTGCGCTCGGAGATATCCAGATCCGACATAATTTTTAACCTGGATACCACGGCCCGCTTATACTGGTAAGGAACCGTCTGGTATTTCTGGCAGGCACCGTCAATCCTGAACCTGATTTCAGCGCCAAGTTTACCTAACTGGGGTTCGATATGGATATCCGAGCAATTCTTCTTATATCCGTCCAGAATGATCTTGTTGACGAGCTGTACAATGGCACTGTCGTCTTCTGTCAGCATGTCAGCGCCATCGTCAAGATCTTCATCTTCATCCGAGTCCAATTTTCCTAAGATTTCGTCAATGGAGCCCTCGTCATCGGGAGGAGGCGTACCATAGAAATAGTCCAGAAACTGGAGGATATCTTCCTTCAGGCCCACGGCAAACTCGTACTCCTTTGCCTTGATCAGGGATTTTATGGTGTCAATCTTGTCCAAACGTTGAGGGTCGTCTATGAGAATCTTCACTTTACCGTCTTCTTTGGCAAGGGGCACCCACAGGTTTCTCTTCAGGAAGATCTGTTTCACTCTGGGCAAGAGGTCTCCGGGAATGGGATAATTATTGTCAAAGGGCACATAGTTACATTTGTAATACTCGGCAAGGGATTGACCGATATCGGTCTTCTTTACCTTCATTTCGTTCAAAAATATCGATTCTACGGATTTCCTCTGTGCCCTGGCCGATGTAATGGCCTGTTGAAGCTCTTTATCGGTAATGAGATTGTTCTTGAGCAGGTAATCGAAGCGGGTCTTCTTTCCACGCTTCTTGGTCATTTTGTTCTGGTTGAAAAAGGCTATGCCCAGGACCTTTGCCATTTCCACTGCCGAGTTCTGGTCATCTAAGGTAAAACGGTCTCCGTTTTTCTTGTTCACGAGCTGCAGTACGCCGATTACATACTTTTTGTAAAGGATAGGAACTGTAAGGATTTGCTTTGTTGAATAACCGGATTTCTTGTCCCAGGTGCTGTCAAACGATAGATCCTTGTTGATCATTGCCAGTTCAGTGCTGTCATATGAATTGACCACATTGGTAATCTGGGCATTTGCGGCAGTATACCCGGAAAGACTCTTATTATTGATGGGCACCCTGATTTCCACGGTATCGCCACCCCCCTTGAAGCGCGAATAGATCTCCCTTTTCTTGACGTCAACCACATAGATCGTAATCCTATCGGCCTCAAAAAGACTCAGGATATTATCCTTGAGGCTTATAAGAATTTCATCAATATTTTTTGCAGCGTGGATCTGATTGCCGATATCATTTAACGCTTTGTAATAGATCAATTTTTTTTGGTCGTCGGAAAGATCGTTTTTTGCTTTTGCTTCCATTTTTACGCTCCTGAAAACGTAGGGTTACAAATACGCGGTTTGAGCCCTCAGACCCCGGCCATCACGTAAAAAGATGAATGATTGCGTCTTTAAAGAACAGGACAGGTCTCCGCCCATGAAGACGGCTTGCCTGTCGTAGCGAGGCGTAGATTTATCCGCCCCTGGAGGATCCCGCTAACGGGGCCTCGTGCGTGGCTCTAACCCGAATTCTTTGAAAAGTTACTTAAAAACTCACGAAAAAGCTACAAATGTCCGGTGAACCTTTGAACCCTGAATCTCTGATTTCCTAAATTATTGACAAACTATAAAGCATTTTTTGAAATTTGAAAAGGGAAATTAGGAGGGTTCAAAATGGCCTCAAAATACCGTTTGACTTTGTGGGCCAAAAAGCTTACGCTCCCTGCATTCAATTACGGGATTCAGAATCCCCGTTCCATCTGTCCTGTCCGGTACTTTTTTAGAGTTTAAAAGACTTGCTAATTATTGACAACAGAATTTTGCTTAGTTGGCAGTTTGGATTAGAGGCGGTTCGTGGCATTGCTTGCTGCGGACTTAAACGATAAACCAATACTCAAAAAAGGAGGAGTTATGGACGTCAAAAAGATTTTTCTTCCCGAGTCGGAATTGCCGCGTCAATGGTACAATATTGCAGCGGATATGCCGACACCCATGGAACCCCCGCTTCACCCCGGGACCGGCCAGCCGGTTGGTCCGGATGACCTGGCTCCTATCTTTCCCATGCCGCTCATAGAACAGGAAGTGAGTCAGGAAAGGTGGATCGATATCCCTGAAGAGGTCCTGGAAAAATATCTGATATGGCGGCCGACGCCTCTCTACAGGGCATACCAGCTTGAAAAATACTTAGAAACGCCTGCCAAAATCTATTTTAAGAATGAAGGTGTGAGCCCGGCCGGCAGTCACAAGCCGAATACGGCCATAGCACAGGCATATTACAACAAGATTTCAGGTACAAAAAGGATTACCACCGAAACCGGTGCGGGCCAATGGGGAAGCGCCCTTTCCATGTGCTGCGCCATGTTTGGTCTTGAATGCAATGTCTGGATGGTGAGGATCAGTTTTGACCATAAGCCCTATCGCCGCATCATGATGGAAACATGGGGGGCCTCCTGCGTGGCAAGTCCCAGCACCCTGACCAAGGCCGGTCAGCAGATCCTGGATGCGGACCCGGATTGTCCGGGAAGTCTCGGCATGGCCATCAGCGAGGCCGTGGAGGCCGCGGTCATGGATGATAACGCCAAGTATTCCCTGGGAAGTGTCCTGAACCACGTCATGCTGCACCAGACCATTAACGGTCTTGAGACCCAGAAGCAGATGGCCATTGCCGGCGATTATCCTGACGTTGTCATTGGATGCGCGGGCGGGGGCAGCAATTTTGCGGGGAACTGTTTTCCCTTTGTCTGTGACAAAATTCATGGCAAGGACATCGATATCATCGGTGTTGAACCAGCGTCCTGCCCCACCATGACCAGGGGACCCTTTGCCTATGATTTTGGTGATACGGTGCAAATGACACCACTGCTTCCCATGCACACCCTTGGGCACGGTTTTGTTCCGGAACCGATCCACGCCGGCGGTCTGAGGTATCACGGCATGGCGCCGCTTATCAGCCAGTTGATTATGGACAACCTGATCAGACCGGTTGCGGTTCAGCAGCTTGAGACCTTTCAGGCGGGAATTACCTTTGCCAGGACAGAAGGCTTTATCAGCGCGCCCGAGACCGACCATGCAATTGCGGTCGTCATTCGTGAAGCCCTCAAGGCAAAGGAAGAAGGAAAAGAAAAGGTCATCCTTTTCAACTGGAGCGGACACGGTTTAGTTGATATGGCCGCATACGAGGCATATCTGACCGGCCAATTGGCTGATCACGAACTGCCGCAGGAAGAGATCGACCGGGCCTTAAAAGAGATCGAACCCCTTCCAAAACCCCAGCAGTTTAAGGGTTGATACCTCCTCAGGGTAACGTAAATCGTATTGGATAAAAAGCCCGCCCCTGCGTGGCTTTCGGCGCGGGGACGGGTTTTTCTGCTGCCCAAATCTTTTTTATCAATGGTTTTATTATGAAACGACAAAGTACACCTCCTGAAGATGATTATGAGATCCGTTGCCCCAGATTGGGTCATCAGATCTCTTTTGCATATTGCCGTTCAGAGAACAAGGGTCTTCCTTGTTTCAAGACCTTGGACTGCTGGTACAACCATTTTTTAGTGGAAGATCATTTGAGAAAGGAACTTTCACCCGAAGAATGGGAGAAGGCCTTCAAGAAATCTACCAAAACAAAGACCGTCTCTCTGGTCGAATTAATTGAACAGGCTAAAAAAGCAAAGGAAGAAGGATCGTAATGCGAGATGAGATTTTTTTGGGAAACGGTGCCGTTGCCTTAGGGCTTGTAGAGGCCGGGTGCCAGGTAGTGACCTCTTATCCGGGCACGCCCAGTT
>DAOUXC010000250.1 GCA_030666795.1 Desulfobacteraceae bacterium | reverse complement strand
CGCCAGAGAATGCTGTCCGGATGGGGATTTTTGGGAGCCAGATAATCTTTCACCCGGCCATAATCCCGGTGCAAGGCCAGCCGGTCATAATACCAGTGCACCGGCATGGCAAGGGCATCGCCTATGAAAAGGCCATGGATACATCCGCGTTTCCTCGATTTCATGGTGACATGTGGTGTTCTCTTTTCTGATTGTGAGGGGTCCGTTTGCATGATCTTCCTTAAAAACGCGCCCGATATTTACATGGCTCTTCTTCGCTGCGCACATGAAATGTCGGAATATGGGTTCTAAAAAGCCCACAGCAGTTGGATAAGCTCGATGAATTTTTCGTCCTGCTCCTTCTGGGGTGCTCCGGCTATGGCTTTTTCCAATGCAAGATTGAGTGTGGTTCTGTACCTGGCCTCCAACTTACGCAGTTCACTCATGACGACGGGGCCGTCTCCAAGCTCATCGGCCAGCTGCCTACAAAAACGGTTCAAGATGTAGGCACCTAAAATTCTATCAGGATGGCTTTCCTGCCTGCAGTGCTGTGCCATATTGACAAGATT
This sequence comes from Desulfobacteraceae bacterium, assembly GCA_030666795.1. Taxonomy (GTDB): domain Bacteria; phylum Desulfobacterota; class DSM-4660; order Desulfatiglandales; family Desulfatiglandaceae; genus JAIOSR01. Next base: position 5,210 of record DAOUXC010000250.1, on the reverse strand, counting down.
ATCATAGTAAAAACCATTGCCGGTCAGCTCTCTGGCTTGTTTCAGTCCTTCATGGCTCATTTTCGACCCTCCCGGAATGATGAATTGACAAAATCCACGAAAGTTCGCTCTTGTTTTTCAATGCGTGGATAATCAGAAGCCCGCCCGTTTTAAGGATGAGAGTCCTCCAGGTTTGTGGTATTCAGATCAAAACCACATTAGAAACATCATAAAGTACGGCTAAGGAAAACAGGTCATGTAAATAAGATAATAAGTTTTTGGAATAAGTCGAATTTATAAGACGGCACGGGTGTGCCACTTTCGTTTTCAAGCACCCTTTTCATTAAGACTTCCCGTGTCACTGAGCGGGATAAAAAAACTTTACCCGCTGTCGCTTATTCCATAGCGAGGCAGGGAAGGTGTCATGCAAGTAAAAAATCCATAGATGTCCCGGGGAGTCTTCGGCATGTCATCGGTCAAAGCTCTGATAAAATCGCAATGATATTCCTTTTTTAAGATTGAATGTTATCATACCATTGAGGGCTCCCAAAAATGTGCCCTTAATCATTAATGTTAATCTTCACAGGCCGGGGTTGAAATGGTTAGACTTTATTTCTACGCTAAGATGCGTGGTAAGGTCAGAGACCCGTCAAAGGTTTAAAATGAGCTTCCTCAATTCCAGGGACACAGACCCTAATATCTTGATCCAAGGTGTCGGGACAGTCTATAATCAAATCTTGCGGGTTTCAGTGCCCGCTCATTAATAATATATGTCCCCTTTAAAAAAATGGGAATCATTCGGCATGTGTTCATAAGGAGACACCTGCATGGCGGCATCGGCGGATAACATCCTGATCAGGGCCCAAAAACTGACCCGCATCTATTCCACGGGTTCAAACGAGGTCGTGGGCATACGGGACATTGATCTGGAAATCGCGGCAGGGGAAATGGTGGTTATGAAGGGAAACAGTGGTTCCGGTAAAAGCACGCTTTTAGGGTTACTGGGTGGTTTGGACAAGCCCACAAGGGGGAGTCTCACAGTATCCGGACAGGATTTACAAATCGCTTCCGCGGTCGAACTCAATCATTACAGACGCAATATAGTGGGCATGGTTTTTCAGACCTTTAACCTCCTTCCGACCCTGAACGTGCTTGAGAATGTCTGTCTTCCGGCACTCATGGCCGGAAGCCCCCGTGAAAAGACCAGGGACCGGGCACTGGAATATCTGGAATGGCTGAAACTCACCGAACGTTTGAGCCACTATCCTGCCCAACTCTCCGGAGGCGAAATGCAAAGGACCGCCATAGCGCGCGCACTCATCAACGATCCTTCCCTTATTTTGGCCGATGAACCAACGGGAAACCTGGACAGCCGGAATGGTCAGGTGGTTTTTGAATTGTTGTCGGAGTTGAATCGGCGATATGGTCGAACTGTTGTGGTTGCAACGCACAGTTTGCTTGCCGATAACTATGCCACTGTTCAGATTTGCCTGAAAGACGGCGGAATTTCGGAAAAATCCGTATGCGACATCTGAGGTTCTTCTTAATTCTGGTCTCACAGTTTATTGTTCGTTCCATGAGAATGCATCCATGGCGAGCAATGGCGGTACTCTTGGGCATTGCCCTTGGCGCCGGTGTTTTCACCAGTGTGCGTTTGGCTGTGAATGCATCGGTGGACTCTTTCGGTCGGAGTATGGACCTGATTTCCGGAAATGCCGACTGGGTTGTCGTAAAGCCGGGAGGCCGGGTGCCGGAGGGACTGGTGTCAAGGTTACGGACTCACCCGGCCATTGAAAACGCATCCCCTCTCATCACCAGCTATGTTCAGATCGCCGGTAAGCCAGGCAATGCCTTTATGCTCATCGGAATGGATCCCATATTAGATTTTCCCCTGAGGCACTGGAAGGCTTCTGCATCCTCAAAGCAGATAGGCCGAATGTGGCTGGACCTCATCCGAAAACCGAATGCCATCCTCCTGAGCCGGCCTCTGGCCGTCAAATTTGGGTTACACCCGGGTGACAAAATCAAGCTCGATCATGTTCAACAGGTAAAGACATTTGAGGTGGCAGGCATCCTGGAACCAAAGGGCCTCGCTCTTATAGAGGGTGGTTTGGTCTCCATAGTGGATATCTCGACCATGCAAGAATTCGCAGGCTTGCATGGATGGGTGGATCGTATTGATTTGGCCGTAAAATCCGACGTAAAAAAGCCGGATCTGGATAGACTCCGGGCAACACTCCCCTCCGGAATTCTGCTTGGAGCACCGACGGAAACCAAAGAGACCGGTCTTGATTTGATTCGAGCCTACCAGCTTAATCTTTCCCTTCTCAGTTTTGTTTCGCTTTTTGTCGGCATGTTTCTGGTTTACAGCCTTGTTTCCCTGAATGCGGCCTCCCGAAGGCGAGAACTGGCTATATTGAAATCCCTGGGCGCGTCTTCGCGGCTGGTTCTCATGCTGATACTCTCTGAGGGTTTTCTTCTGGGCGTGTTTGGATGGTTGCTGGCCATACCGATCGGCTCCATCTTGGTAAAAAGCATGGTTCAGGGTGTCAGCAATACGGTGAGCAACCTCTTTGTGCGAGTTCATGCGGAAGGCCTGCATGTGGATGGTTGGGAAATCTTCCTTTCATTTTTGGTGACTGTTTTCATATCCCTGCTTGCGGCCTATGGGCCCGCCCGGGAAACCACGCACATCGCACCCAAAGAAGCCTTATCATCCCATGATTTGACGGGGCGTGAAGAAAAACCAAGCGGGTATTCTGTTTTTTTGGGCATCCTATTCATTTTGCTGACCTGGCCCGTCTCGAAATTGCCCGGTTTTCAGGGTGTCCCGCTTTCAGGGTATCTTGCCGTCTTTTTTCTGGTTATGGGTTTTTCTTTGCTCTCCCCCTTATTTCTGCGCGGGATGAGCTCATCCCTGTCGCCGTTTATAAGGCGCATAGCAGGGGAGGGGGCCTTTTTAGGGACGAGGTATGTGCGTGACGCGGGCAGTCGCACCGCCATTGCGGTTGGGGCTCTGGTTGTGGCGACCGCCCTGTTTGTTGCCCTGACCGTGATGATCTGCAGCTTTCGACATACGGTTTCCCTGTGGGTTCATCAAAGCGTTTCGTGCGATTTCTATGTTCGACCGAGCATGGCCGGTCTCAATCAATACCGGGATTCCCTTCCAAAGGATGTGGTTTTGTCCCTCAAAAAAATGCCCGATGATGTGAAATCGTTACCCTACAGGCGGATCAATTTAACTTTCGGAAAGGTTCCTTATCAGCTGGAGGCTTTCGATTTTGATATCTTCTCACGCTTTGGCAAGCTCATCCTGCTCGAGGGCGATCAAAGCCGCATCAAATCGCAGCTTTTAGCGGGTGAGGGGGTACTCATTTCAGAAGTGTTCAAAAATAAAACCGGCCTGGGGGTGGGAGATCGATTTCAGACCGGGATCGGTGGAACCGTATTGGACGAAGCCATTTTGGGGGTCTTTCGGGATTACAGGACACATGGTGGCATCGTATATATCCATCTTCCAAGGTTTCAGGAATTAACCGGGGATGATGAGTGGAGTGGTGTTCAGTTTTTTTTCCCGGATCGCTCCCAAAATCTGGAACAAGCCATAGAAGATCTGCGCGCCCGCATTATGCGCTGTTGCGGAAGGCACCATCCGCTTGAAATGGTGTCGGGTTCGGCCCTTCGAAAAGAAATCATGCGGATTTTCGATGAAACCTTTGCGGTCACTACGTTGCTGTTACTCATTGCCCTGCTGGTGGCGGGTCTGGGTATTACCACTACCCTGACCGTTTTGGTCCTTCAACGAATCCGGCAATTAAATACTCTCGCAGCCATTGGGGCCAGCTCGGGCCAAATCCGGTCGATGATTTTCTGGGAAGCGGTTTTTATGGTGGCCGCAGGAGAGATCATGGGTGTCATCTGCGGTTTTTTCATGGCCCATTTGTTGATCCATGTTATCAATCTGAAATCCTTCGGCTGGACCTTCCTTTATCGTGTGGACTGGAGCGCCCTTTTGGTCTCTTTACCGTTGATTTTGGTTGCGGCTTTGCTTGCGGCCCTGCCCGCAGCCCGGGTGGTTCTCACATCATCCCCCGCGCTCGTACTCAGGGAGCATTGAGATGGTACTTCAAAAATCGGTCTGTTTCTGGATCCTTCTCCTCCTCATAATGTACCCGCTTGCAGGGAGGGCTGAGAGAGAAAGAAGCGTGAAAGAAGCGGACCGCCATGATTATGGATATCTTCAGGTCACGGGTCCCTGTGATTTCAAATTCCCCCGTGATCACGGCGCGCATCCCGGATACCGCATTGAGTGGTGGTATTACACGGGACACATCCACTCGGAATCCGGAAAGCGTTATGGTTTTCAATTGACCTTCTTTCGTATTCAGATCAGCCCCCCCGATTCGGAGTCGGAATGGCCTGAAAAATCATCCGCATGGCGGACAAAACAGGTTTTTCTGGCCCATGCCGCCTTATCCGACCTGAACCAGAAGCGGTTTTATTTTGATGGACACATGGCGCGGGGGACACTGGGACTGGTTCAGCCTTCAGCTAATCGATCAAACGGAATTGATGATCTATCTGCTGCGCCTCGATAAGGGCGGGTACCATCCTGCGTCAAGCGGTACGCTTGTAAATGCTTCGGGAGATGCCCGTCGTCTTACAATAAAGGATTTTCAGATCGAGATTGTCGATCATGGAAAAGCCCTCGCACCGGGGCCACCTATCCATGCGGCTGGCGTTTCAGGGTGATGCCTTTCAATATGGACTTGAACGTCTTCTCAGACCTTCCTGACCAGGAATTGATCACGAAAAAATCCACACAGGTGATTTACTGGGAGGGAAGCGTTTCCGCAAAAGGGGTTGGGTCCGGAAATGCATTGGAGGGCAAAGGCTATGCGGAAATGACGGGGTATGCCACCTCCTTTGACTTACTGAATTAGCTTGCGGGCGTCTGGGAATATGCTTTGATCATATTACACTTGTTTTTGATTTAACCGTTTGCTATACTTTTTAATATAATTTTTTACACGAACCTTTCGTGCCGTGCTTTTGGAACTCATGTATCGAATTTTTCTAAAGACGGCTCTTTCCGGTCCCCAGGCTCGATCATAACGGCCTAGTACCTAGAATATTTCGCTGTAGGAGTTGGGATCCCGGCCATCTAAGCCATATCTATTGTTAAGTTCGACCTTGATGTGGAGGGCTTACACTGGACCGGATGACTAGTG
>DAOUXC010000033.1 GCA_030666795.1 Desulfobacteraceae bacterium | reverse complement strand
TTTTTTTCCTATGCTTTCCTCCTTTTCCCCGCAAAAGGCAGGGCCAGGGCCCTTCTGCCCGGACAGGTTTTTGTATTGGGATATCTGGGGGGGGGGTTTCTTTTGGGTTTAAATGTCTTTTTTTTTCAGTTCAGCCGGAAATTCGGGGTTGATAAGGAAACCGCCGTAAGATTGTCTCTGGCATCGGCCGGACTATGGTGGGGCCTTTTCGGGACAATCGCCTTTCTGCTGTTTCATGAGGAGAAACCCTCGCGTGCTAAACATAGGGGCCTTATCCGGGCGGCCGCCAGGGGTCTTCAAGAGACATGGGAAACCGCTAAGATGGTAGCCAGATACAGGCACATCCTTATCTTCCTTTTGGCTTACATGATCTACAATGACGGTGTGCAAACCGTGATCAAGATGGCCTCCATTTACGGAAAGGACGAACTGGGTCTGTCTACCGGCACCCTTCTGGGGACCCTTTTAATGGTGCAGTTCATAGGAATCGCCGGGGCCCTTTTGATGTCGCGCATCGCCTTGTGGTTCGGGACAAAGAAGACCATCATGGGTGGCCTTCTGGTGTGGCTGGGTTTGACAATATTTGCCTATGGCATGAACACATCGCTGGAATACTGGCTGCTGGGGATCGTCGTGGGGCTGGTACTCGGGGGAACACAGGCCCTTTCCCGTTCCCTTTATGCCCGGCTCATACCAAAAGAGCACGCGGCCCAGTTTTTTGGTTACTTCTCCGTGTTTTCGAAATTTTCCGCCATATGGGGCCCCATTATTTTCGCCTTTATCCGCCAGGTCACGGGCACGGCCCGGCTTTCAATCCTCTCCCTTTCCCTCTTTTTCCTGACAGGTTGGATACTCCTCTTTTTTGTCAGGGAAAAGGGATGTGAAGTGAGCTAAAGTTTGAAGTGAGCTGAAGTTTGAAGTGAACTAAAGTTTGAAGTGAACTGAAGTTTGAAGTGAGCTAAAGTTTGAAGTGAAATAAAGTTAAGGTATTTTATCAATTATGTAAAATCAGCGGAGCGAAGCGACACCTTAACTTTAGTCACTTTAGTCACTTTAATCACCTTAGACCACTTTAGTCACTTTGAACTTGGGGTTATTCCATGCCTGATAAATCCGAGGTCAATCGAAGACTCAGCCCCATGGAGCCTTTGATGGGAAGGGAGCATACTCGAAAGATTGCCGACCTGGCCGTGAAAATCCTGAAAGAGGCTATTTGGTTCTCATCCGGAAACCAACGTTTTTAGACTTGCGCTATCAGCCATCAGCTTTCGGCTTTCAGCTAAGGATGTTGAAAACAAGGTGTTTGCTGATTGCCTGTCGGAGCATAGCGCAGATCCCGCTATCGGGGCTCCGTGAAATTACTGACCATTTCACTGGGGTTGATTCCTGACCAATGAAAGCTCCATCCGGAAATTGGCTGTTTCCGGATGGACACTATATAAAACCCGCCCTCTCACTCCGTTATCTTTCCCGGATATCTATCCTCGGGTTTGGGCAAGTTCGTACAGATAAGCCACATTGCTGAGCTCTAAAGCCTCGGACGGACAATTGGCGACACAGAGGCCGCAGCCCACACATATTTCCTTATCAATGGCGGGCTCCTCATCATCCAGGGTGACGGCGTATACCGGACAGGTATCTTCGCATACACCGCACTGGATGCATCTATCCGGTATGAGATTAGCCACAATAATCCCTTTTGTCTGCCCATAGGTGTCCATGAAATTATTGATTCCCAGCACATGGGGCAGTGCCATCCCAATGATCGAACGGATGCTTTCATGCCCCTTGTCGGTGAGGAAGTTCTCCAGATCCTGATTTATCTCAGAGACCACACCTGGGCCCTTGGCCATAACGGCATGGTTTATCTGGACGGCGGTACAGCCGTACATCATGTATTCCGCGCAGTCCCGCCAATTCATTGCGTGGCCGGAAGCCGTTATGTGAGGGTGCTCCAATCCCAGGGCTTTTGCTGTCTGATGGACGTATTTGTAGTTCACCAGACGTTTCATGGGGCCCGTGACCCCACCCGAGGCAGCAGGCAAAAGAGGCTTACCGGTGTCCAGATCAATGTTGGACATGGCTGCGGGAGAGTAGTAGACATGCACGAAATCCACGCCTGAACTTTTGATCGCTTCATACATGGGATGAGGCTCGATGGGGTTGTATACGATTTTTATCCCCACGGGGATGCTGACTTTTTCTTTCACCGCAACGACAACATCTTTAAGCACTTCAGGATGCAGCAGGGATGCGCGAATACCGCTTAGCTCGGTTTTGTCCAGATAGGGCATCGGGCAGACAAAATCAAATTCCAGGGCCGAGGCCCCGGCATTTTCAAACAGTTGAGCCATTTTCACATGACCGTTCTTTGTTGTTGCAATCTGACTGGCGATAATGGGAATGTCCACCTTATCCGTTAATTCCTTCAGACTGTCCACCCAAACCTCGGCCGGCACTTCGGCAAAACCGGCAACATATACATAGGTGTCTTCTCCGGCCTTCACATATTTTGGACGACAATCCGGAAAACGTCCGGGGGCATAGGGCCTGATGACCTCTTCATATTCCTCCTGGAGGAATGTGCTCTTCGTTACAACGGATCCAACGCCTGCCTCCGCCAGTTTTTGAATTTGTTTCACCGACCGCGTACAAGGACCTGCGGACACAATGATCGGGCTCCTCAGCTCCAGTCCCGCAAATGTTACATTGAGTTTTTTTGACATTATCGTTTCTCCTATAATTCATACCTTTTCAGACACACGTGTTGGCGTGTCGGGGGTTGGCTTAATCTATCGTCTGTCAGGAAACAACCGGTTTCCGCATGAGCGCACGGATGCTCATGGTCACGGGCGAACAAAACGGAAACAGACTACCCGGCCTGTCTCTTTTTCATGTCCTCGATTGCCTCCTTCATGGCCTTTTCCATGGCCGCGGGGAACTCCTCGATGGCCTGCGCCAGGACCCTTGCCTTGAGTGCCGCCTGTATGGACACAGGCCCCTCGGAGGTCATTAACTGGGTGACCCCGATGAAAACGGGAAAGCGGTCCTTGTCCACCTCTCCTTCAGGCGTTATCGGGGTCAGGCGTCTAATGGAGGCCACCTTGAGGTCTGTGAAGCCTTCCTCCCTGTACAGATTTTCCTTGTCAACGATGAAATCGATTTTGTTCTCTTCCGGCATAATTGTATTTTCCTTTCTTGTCTTTTTTTTCATACTGTCTGAATATCTTCGGTCAGTACAAGGGCGATGAGACACGTCTTACAGATGCCTTCACACATGCTGCCGAAATAGGGCCGGTTGCCGTGCTGCGCAAAGATGGTCCCGGGTCCGTTGTCGAATTTGTATCCGTCCACGCTTTTCAAATCTCGACCAAGCCTGATGTCGAAACCCCACCCCTTTTCTACCAGGATCTCCATGATTCCCCAAGCGGCGGAGAGATGCTCTTCATCCCTCAATCCCGCAAGTTTGATGTTGAAATTTTTTTCCACGAGCTCCAGCAGGGGCTTTTCCTCCAAAACCAATATGTCGTCTCTGTCCATATCATTCCTCTCCTGATTTTATTTTTATATGGACTAAAAAAGGCCTTTTGAGACCTCCTGTCAAGCACTTCTTTCAATATAATGCAGATTCCGGATCAAATCCGCCATTCATTGGGGAATAAACCTGTGGAATCGGGGAGGTGTCAGGCCGGCATATTGACAGCCATTAACATCCGCGGAATATGTGTTTTCATATCCTGTATAACGCTTTTTTTATCGCGAGACGGGCACCGGACCAGGGTATGCCATATCTGCCCCGTGAAAGTGCCAACCATTTCACCGGGGCTCACCACCGAAAGCTCCACCCGGAATCCGGCAGTTTATTGATGGACATATGGATAAGGGTGGTTTTACGTTTGTTCATTAATGGTTCGAGATAGTTGGCATGGCTTCATCCCCTTGACGCTATGGAAGTGGTCGTGCTAAAGTCCTTACGGCATAAGGAATTTCCGGTCACCGAAGATGAGCAAAAACCGGTGTTGCGGCCGTATAATCCATAGATGTCCGGTATTGGAGACTTTGAATCCGGGGTTATGCGGTTCTATTCAATGCGGCTAATGGTCGGGCCCGAAAGAGAAAAATGCGGTTTGAAATAGATATCAAATGTCCCCAGTGCAACGCGGCCTTGTCCGTCCCTGAAGACAATTACATCTTTAAGTGCGGGTTTTGCGATTCAACTTTTCATGTAACAGGAACCAACGAAGTTCTCATCTATTACCTTCCAGCTAAACTGACCCGCAAAGAGGCAAGAATCAAGGTCAGGGCCGGACTCATGAAAAGTAAAAAGACCTCGGCAAGACCCTCAAAAACGCTTCTCGCCTATGTACCCTTCTGGCGTCTCAGGGCCATGTTTTTTGATTTTGCCTTTTTCCTGGAACAGATTCAAAAAATCCAGGAAACAAAGTCTAAGACCTACAGGACGACAGAAGTGGAGGACGCGAAGGAGTTCAGGGTTCAGGATATGGACGTCACCTTCCCGGCAGATGAATCATCGGATTTTGGTCTGAAATCCCTGTCCTACAGAACGGAAATAAAAAGTTTGCGGCTTTTTGATCCGCGTCTGACCGATGACGGAGCCATACTCCCGCCAACCATAAATGCCGCAAAGGCCCTCAAAATGGCCCGGTCGGGTATTTACAGCAAATTCGGGCTCAAATTGGAGCACACTGCGTTCTCTGAACAACGATTGATCAGCAAAGTGCTTTCAATGATTTACTACCCGATTTTCGTCATAAAGGTGGATGGCATAAAAGGCCTGACCACGCTGACAGTGGATGGATTATCCGGACGGATAATGCGGCCCGGGTCTGCCGCGGATCTCATTGAACTGGCTGAAACAAATTTTGTGCCTGAAAGGAAAGTAGCAGCAAAAACCATGGGCTTCATCCTGTTCCGGTGCCCGGATTGCGGGTGGGATCTTCCCTACATGCCCTACAACCGGGTCCACGTGTGCGAAGAGTGCAAAGCGGCATGGTATGAAAAGAAAGGGAGTTTCAGCAGGGTGCGGTACGATCTCGTGTCGCCTTCTGACGGATGCGGGGGGAAATTGGTGTTCATGCCGTTCTGGAGACTTGTCGTTCAAATTGATGTGGGTGATTTCAAGGTCAAAGACGTCAAAGGCTTCAGACAAATTCTTCCATACGCGTTTCCCCTCAAGGATGAAAACCCGGATAGAGAATTGTGTTTTTATGTTCCCGGTTTCAACATCAAACCCATAAAAAACTTCAATGAATTGGCCGCGAGGATGACAAGGTTTCAGCCCGGAATAAAGATCGCCAAAAAAGAGGACCTCCCGAAGACACGTCTGGCAGGTGTCTTTACCAGCCCGGATGACGCCTTCCGGATGGCGAAGATTATCTACCTCTCTCTTGTGCCCTACAAAAACAAGCGGGCCCGGGATTACGCGGAAAAAGCAAAAATAAAACTGTTGGGTACAACGCTCACCTACTTCCCTTTTTTTGATGACCGGATGTATTTCCGGGATCCTATTACCGGGGCGTTTTTTCAAAAAAAATCAGTGGCTTTCGAATAGCTGTATGCTCATTGTTGTCTTTAAAAAACTTCGAAAATCACAGGAGCCTGATTAAAATTGATATAAGATCAACAGGTGCGTGGAATTGGGGTGGGGTCAAGCCCATCTATTTTGAATCTTTCCCCTTACCGCGAAGTGTCACCCTCAGGATCTCGCCCGGACTCCAGAGCCTCATGCGCGGCCCCCATGTGCCGGCACCGCGTGTGACAATTACCGGCATACCACCCACCTCGTAACGTCCCTCCAGAAGGGGGTAGGCCAGGCGAACCAGATAATCGAAAGGCCAGATTTGCCCGCCGTGGGTGTGACCGCTGAGCATCAGGCCTACCCCGGCCCCGGCAGCCTTTTCGGCTTCCCATGGGGTATGTGAAAGGAGGATGGTGGCGGCCACAGGGCGATCCTTAAGTGCCTGGGATATGAAATCTCCTTTCAGTCTTCTGCGGCGTTTTGTCGTGAGATCGTCCACTCCTGCCAGGACGAGGCCCGGCCGGACCTGGGCCCATCGGTTTCGAAGCACCTGAAAGCCGGCTTCCCGCATGGCGCGTATGCTCGTATTGCTGTGGCCGTGGAATTCATGGTTCCCGGCAACGGCCCAGACTCCCAGGGGCGGATCGAGGCCTCGAAAAGTAGAAATAAGTCTATTCCTGGGAGGGCCGTGTCCCTCAAATATGTCTCCCAGCATAACCAAAAGGTCCGGCTTTTGAGCCCGCACCTGATCCATCCTGGCCTTGAGCCATCTTTCACCCAGAAGGGATCCAAGGTGCAGGTCCGACAGGGCAACGATCACAGTGCCGTCCATCTCATCCGGAAGATCGGGAATGCGGACTTCATGGTTCTGCACAACAGGCGGTCTGAGTCCCTGGATCAAGGCCACTGCGGAAAGCGTCAGTCCCGCAATTACCGCCCAGCCTCTTAGTGAAGCAGTAAGTCCGGGCATTATTAAGCCGAACAGGGTGACAAGCTCTACCAGAAGGAGTGCGAGGAAGATCAGGAAGAGAACAGCCATCCAGTTCATGCCCAAAAGCTCCAGGATCCGGGCCAGGGCTCCCGTTTCCCTGTGCCCGTAGACGCGGCCGAGAATAAAGACGGCCCATAAAAACAGACTCAGCGGAATAAAAATCTTCATGGGCATGTGCTGTTTGACAAAGGGTATGGAGCAGGCCCGCCATGATACATAGATATGCATCAATGTGAAGATTGAGATAAGGATGGTTCCGAACATGGCTGCACCCCGGTTATACGGACATACTACAAAAAAAAGGAGACACGGCTCAAAATGGGGAAAACCAAAAGGTATTATCTAAAACGATCCACAAAAAAGCCCCACCCGGGGGCGGGGCTTCTTTATAAAATCAAAAGTCTCGCTATTCCTCATAAACCTTTTCTACCAGTTTTGCCTTGTATTCAAACTTGGGCAAGGTTCCGGGCGGTACCAATTCCACGTCTGAACTGAAAATCAATTTTTCCCGAAGGATGTTTTGGATATCCTTTTTGAGAACCGCCAAATCTCCCGGCTCCTCGCCATGTTCAACCTTCATTCTCAACGGCGGCGTTACCGAGGGCGGTTGTTCGCGCAGTTGGATGAGGATTTCACCGGTAACCCGGGGCAGGAGGGTCCCCACGACATCCCGGATAGCCGACGGGTAGACATTGACCCCGGAAACAATAAGCATATCATCGGTTCTGCCGATACACTTGACACAGTAACCGGTCCTGCCGCATTCACAACTGGTCTGGGTGACAAGGACGTGATCGCGGGTCCTGAAGCGAATAAGGGGTTGGCTCTCCCTGTCGATGGAAGTGTAAACAAGTTCGCCGGTCAACCCTTCCTTGATATCGAGAACCACACCTGTTTCAGGATCAATGATTTCGGGATGACAGGCCCCCTGACCGATAAAGTGCATCCCGTTTTTATGCTCGCACTCGGCCCACATAAGACCCAGCATATCACCGTTGCCCATGCATTCCTGGACATTGGCCCCGAACGCTTCCTCAATCTTCTGTCTCACATGGGGGATTCCACCTCCCGGTTCCCCTCCCACCATAAACCCCCTGATGCCGAGGGCCTTCGCGTCGATCTTATTTTTCTCGCAATAGGTGGTCAGATAAAGAGGGAAAGAGGCTGTCGAGAGGACGAAGTCGGCCCCCAGATTATTCACCGCGCCAAGGAAACGGTCGGTCGCGCCGACACCCACGGGTACGAGTGTCGAGCCCAGTCGTTCTATGGCCTCACCATAGGAGGCTGCTATAAAAAAGGTTCCGATGGGCAGGGGGACAATGTTGTGCGGACGCATTCCGCAGGTCCACATGGCCCGCATAGCCGTCTCGGCCCACACATCGCGATCGTGGGAGGTAAGCGCGATATAGGTCGGATTACCGCTTGTCCCGCTCGTTGAATAAACCCTGATGACCCTATCCATCTCGACTGCCGAATGTTTCCCTATGGGCGGCAGGGCAGACAGGCTTTCCCTTATTTCATGTTTTTCCGTAAAAGGGAGCTTTGCCAGATCCTCGAGAGTCTTTATCTCTTCCCGTTTTATCCCGGCCCCTCCAAACTTCTCCTGATAAAACAATGAATTTTCCCAGACATGGTCCAGTTCCTTCATCAATGATGCTTCCTGGACCCTGCGAAACCCTTCCGGATCAAGAGTTTCCATTTCTTCATTCCAGAATTTTTTCTCTTCCTTCATTTCCATCTCCTCCTGTTGTTAATGGGGCCGGGACAATTAGAATGAGTTTTATATTCTAACATCATTCAATCTGTCAGGAATGAGGGCCTGACCCCTTTAGTCTTTATCCTTTTCCCAAATCATGGCAATCCTTCCTATTATTACAGAACTGAGCCCCCATGCCAAGGGCAGAGACAGAGGCAAACCCATGGATTTCAAGAGCGGATAATGATAGTGCCAGAAACCGAGTTTCATACAGATTAACTCGCCTAAGGTGCCTGATATCCCGCCGACAATGAATATGATGACATCCCGGTCACCGCGCCAGAAAATAACCGCGGGGATCAGGAATATCGTGTAGGTCAGGGCAATGGATCGTTTGATCAGACTGACCGTCACGGCCGAATAAAGGAGAATAACAAGTCGCAGGCCCCAAAAGCCGACCTTTTTGATAAGATTTTGTCGTTCCGAAGACATAACCCGGATCATCCGATAAAGATGAAGGGTCATAACCCGGAACAGTCCGAATAGATAAGCCCAAACAAGAGGTATCCACATCGGAATTCCAAAGATGAGACCCGGGGCATGATAGCTCCAAACGCCATATTTGACACATACAATCTCCGATGGTGTCCCGAGAAGGACCGCGGCAATCATCATCACGGCCTGGCTCTTTTCTCGCCAGACAAGAAGTTGCGTCAAAAGCCCGAAACCAAGCAAAAGACTTGTGAGAATCGGCTGCCTCCAGCTGAACACCACCACCGCAACCACATAAAGACACATCGCGGAATCGATGAGTATTTCTAACACATTTGATCGAATTTTTCCCCTCTTCAGAGTGCCTCCTTTACCCTCGGCCCCACAATCCGTGCCCATAGAGTGCTATTTGCCGATTTTGCTCTTTACGATAGGCTTACCGCCAAGTATATTAAGGGTCAAGAAAATAATACATCCTTGGCACAAGAATGGAGGATGACAAAGAGATCGGGGGCCGGACCCGAAAGATGAAGTGACGGGCCACCCTGAGGAGGTGTCTGGAGAATCTAATGAAGGAGGTATGATGAATGGCGACATTGCTGGATGAAGTGACGATCAATGGAATGCGGTTGCGAAACAGGTTGGCCCTGCCGCCGGTGACCACCAATTACGGGAGCCCGGAAGGGCTCGTTACGGATGATAATCTTCAATTTTACAGGGAGCGTTCCAAGGACGTGGGGCTTGTCATCGTGGAGGCGGCTTCGGTGCGGGATGACGGTCGTATCCTTTCGGGTAGCCTGGGTCTTTGGGAGAACGGGCAGGTGACCGGTATGGCGCGTCTTGCCGATACCATCAAGAAATCGGGCGCTGCTGCCGTCGTGCAGCTAAACCATGCGGGAGCCCGGTCTTTTCCCGGCGGAGGAAGCATGCCTGGTGCTTCGCCCTCCGGATTTGCCTTCAGACCCGACGTGGAGGCTTTTGCCATGAGCCCGGAGCAGATCGAGGGCATGGTATCCGATTTCGCGGATGCCGCGGGCCGCGCGGCGGATGCCGGATTTGACGGGGTGGAGATCCATGGCGCCCATCTCTATTTGATCAGCCAGTTCCTGTCCCCGCTCACGAATCAAAGGAATGACCGGTACGGCGGCGATGCCGAGGCACGGGCCACCCTGGCGCTTGAAGTGGTCAAATCGTCAAGGGAAAGGCTCGGAAGCGGCTATCCCATTCTCTTTCGCCTCAACGCGGTGGAGAAGGTGGAAGGCGGGCAGACGGTGGAGGATGCCCTCGCGGTCAGCCGGATACTGGCTCAAGCGGGTGTGGATGCCCTGCATGTGTCGGTTATTCCCCAGGCTTCCTGGCTGGAAAGTGACGGCCGGCGCTTCCTTGCCCCGGCTTCCGCTTTTTGCAAGGAAGAGCCTGCCGGGGCAAATATCCCGCTGGTCGCGGGGATAAAGGAGGCGACCGGTCTTACGGTGATCGGGGTCGGCAAACTCGGAGATGGTCCTGTGGCCGCCGAATCGGTTGATAAATCCTTGACGGATGTGGTCGCCATAGGTCGCCAGATGATTGTTGATCCCGACTCGGCAGGCAAGATTCTTGCGGGAAAGGACGGTGAAATCATTCGTTGCGAGGAGTGCATGGCCTGCTTCGGTTCCATCCGGAAGGGTGACCCCTTGACATGCAAGGTGAATAAAAACCTCCCGGGAGCTTCTCATTCTAACTAGTGTCCATCCACAAATGGCCCTTTTTCACAATCCCCCGCCTGCTGCGGGACAGGTCAGCGTCAGTCTGCGGGATTAGTTGTTCCCGCCTTTAAAGGCGGGACGCCCTACATTCACCTTGTAAAAAATTGCTCATTTCCGAATTGGACAATTGCAAGTGCCCTTCAGAACCCTGACCCGGATGTTTCATATGTCCTCTTGGTCAGGCTGAAATGATCTCAAGCCCGGCCAGAAAAGCTGAAGCCATCCGATTTTAACGTCTCTTCTTTCATCTATCCCGGGGATATAAGGTTTGATATCCAGGATTGGTGTGTTATCGGCAACATCCATTTCTTTGACACGAAGAATATTATCTTGCCTGGTTACCAGGGTAACTACCGATAGACCTAAGGGGTTAGGTCTGTTGGGTAACCTGGTAGTGAAAATGCCATGTGGTGTAATATCTGTCGGCATCGTGAAATGAAGAGATCGTGTTTTACACTGATGAAAGTAGTAAAGTATAATCAGATGAGAAAAACCCTCAATATCCTTTAATCCGGCCACATATTCGGTGAATATTTCTATTTCGGAAATTTGGATTAAGCCACGTCCCTGGCATGGTGCTTGTTCAGGAGTTTTGTAAGGTGAGTGTATCACCCCTATCGGCTTTAGCTCAACTATTGAATGCTTGTCCATAATAATGAGGTCACAACACGCGACCCCTTTGCTTTCTGCACAAAAAAATGTGCAATGGCAGGCGTATCAAATCTCCCTCAAAAATCCCATTAACGCATTATTAAAGGCTTCAGACTGTTCCACGTTGGACAGATGGGCAGCCGAAGGCAGCACCACCAACCTGGAATCCGGGATGCGTTCACGCATGGCTTCAGAGGCGGCGACCGGGGTTCCGGGATCTTGTTCACCGACGATGATCAGGGTGGACTTGTTGATTTGGGAGAGTTGTTCCAGATAATTGAGGGCACGGATCGCTTCGCTGCATCCAATATATCCCTCCACCGGTGTGTTGAGGAACTGCCTGCGAATCAGTTGAACCGTCGAAGGGTTTTTATCGAGATAGGGTGCGGTAAACCAACGCTCCATGGTTGACTGCATCAGGCCCTGCAAACCCCGGCTGCGGGCCGTATCGATATGTTCCTGCCACACCGGCTGATTCTCGTCCGGCATGATCGCGGCGGTATCACACAGGGCGAGACTGTAGAGATGGTCGGCATGGTAGAGGGCAAGGCATTGGCCTATCATCCCTCCCATGGACAAGCCGACCCAGTGCACCACATCAATACTCAAGGCGTCCAGCAGACAGACAGCGTCATCCCCCAGCATATCCAGGGTGTATTTTCCTGACGGCGCGTCTGTCTTGCCATGCCCACGGGTGTCATAACGCAACACCCGATAATGCGGTTCCAGGACTTCAATCTGGGCATCCCACATAGCCAGACTGGATGCCAGAGAGTGACTAAGCACGACGACCGGCGCGTCCTTTTTTCCCGACAATTCAAAATTCATGTTAATTCCATTTGCTCTGATTTTCATGGTATCCGCTCCTTTACAATGAAGCCCCCTGTTCCGATTTCAGGGAAAGGGCCATGATCCGTTTGTAAAAAGAAAAAAATATTTCGTCATCATTCGGGTCAGGAGTTCCGCCTTGGAAAGCGCCAAAGATTATTTGGCCGTAAAAGGGGTCTTTGATTCTAACATACCTATGCGTTGAAGTTTTTATAAATGCTATTTGGAAAATATCATGTTACTCTATTTTTATTAATTGCACACAAAAAATTATTTTACCAGGGAGAATTGAATGAAATTCCATCACGTGACATCCCAGGAGGTTCTAAAACACTTTTCGTCGGGAATAAAAGGCCTTGGTGAGGTTGAAGCACAAGAGAGACTTGCACAATACGGCCCAAACGAAATAGCGCGCAAGCGTGAAATCTCTCCTGCCGGGATCTTTCTTTCTCAGTTCAACAGTTTTATCGTCTACATACTTATTGCCGCTGTTATAATATCATTGATACTCCACGAATACATCGACAGTGCCGTGATCATCGCCATCCTTATCGTAAACGGTGTTCTCGGGTTCTTTCAGGAATATCGAGCGGAGAAGGCCATCGAGTCGCTCAAGAAAATGGCGGCTCTTCAGGCAACAGTGGTAAGGGATGGCAAGAAGAAGAGGATCAATGGCAGTAAACTTGTGCCCGGCGACGTGATCTCTTTCGAGTCAGGGGATAGGATAGCCGCCGATGCCCGTATCATCGAAGGATACCTGCTTGAAGTCATGGAGTCATCGCTGACGGGTGAAAGCCTGTCCGTAAGAAAGGATTCGACACCCATAAATGATACAAGCACGCTTGGTGATATGAAGAACATGGTTTTCTCCGGTACGAACGTCACAAGTGGTTCCGGCAGGGCGGTCGTGGTCGGAACGGGCATGGACACCGAGATGGGAAAGATTGCTGAATCGATTGAGTCTGTGGAGGATGATGAAACACCGCTTCAAAAGAGACTGGATATACTGGGAAGGAAGCTCGGGATACTGACGCTCATCATCTGCGGTATCATCATCGTCTTCGGCATCTTCAAGGGCGGGAATATACTTGAGATGATAATGGTTGGCGTGAGCCTTGCCGTAGCTGCCGTACCCGAGGGTCTTCCAATTGTAGTGACCATCGCGCTGGCTCTCGGTGTCAAGAGGATGGTTCGGCATAATGCCCTTGTAAAACGCCTGCACAGCGTGGAAACACTGGGCTGCACCACGGTCATCTGCACGGACAAGACCGGGACCCTTACACGCAACGAGATGACCGTAACGAAATTGTACGTCAACGATATTATCGTCGATATCACGGGAACCGGATACGGGATTTCCGGCGAATTCTTTTCCTCAGGCGAGGGAATCGATCCTTTATCCGCCGAACTTCTCCTGAGGATAGGCGCTTTGAACAATGATGCCGCGTTATCGGAAAAGGAGGGTATTATCGGCGATCCCACCGAAGCCTGCCTTATTGTCAGCGCCGCCAAGGCGGGATTAAAAAATTCGGTCTTAAATGATAATTTTCCGCGGGTGAATGAGATACCATTTGATTCGGAGCGCAAGAGGAAATCTACCGTTCATGACACGAAAGAAGGCCTTTTTATGTACACCAAGGGAGCTCCGGACATGGTGATAAATCTCTGTTCGAAGATAGATGTGGGCGGGAAGATATCGCCCCTTACCGATGAAGCGAAAAATATGATCATTGAAACAAACAGAGATTTCTCGTCGCAGGCCTTAAGGGTGCTTGCCTTCGCTTATAAACCGCTGGCTTCCCAAAAGGACGTTGATGTCTCCGATGAGAATGACCTTGTCTTCGTGGGTCTGCAGGGCATGATCGATCCACCCCGTGACACGGTTCGAAACGCCATCGAAAAGTGCGGGAACGCGGGGATTCGATCCGTTATGATAACCGGTGATTACGCGCTCACGGCACAGGCCATAGCCCACCAACTGGGCATTGAGGGTGACGCGGTAACCGGTGAAGAGCTTGAAAAGATGGATGATGAAGTCTTGACAAAGACAGTGAAGGCGATCTCAATTTTCTCAAGGGTAAATCCGGAGCACAAGATACGGATCGTGCGGGCCTTAAGGGAGGCGGGAGAAGTGGTTGCCATGTCCGGGGACGGTATAAACGATGCACCGGCCCTCAAGGAGGCTGATATCGGCATCGCCATGGGTATCACCGGCACGGACGTGACCAAAGAAACGGCTGACATGGTGCTCCTTGATGATAAGTATACTTCCATTGTAAACGCGGTGGAACAGGGAAGGGGCATCTATGAAAACATCAAGAAATTCGTGAATTACCTGCTTTCGAGCAATCTGGGTGAAGTCTTGATACTTTTCATGGCAATGATCATTGGCTTTAAAGACTCCTCAGGGGCCATAGTGATGCCGCTTCTGGCCACGCAGATCCTCTGGCTGAACCTCGTTACGGACGGCCTTCCCGCGATAGCCTTAGGTGTAGATCCCATACGAAAAGGAATCATGGATAGTCCGCCACGCACACCCGACGAACCGATTATAACAAAAAGCATGGCGACAAGCATTATCATCATATCAGTACTCATGGCGGCCGGAGTCCTCTTTCTCTTTGATCGGTTTCTGCCCGAAGGGGACACAACCGCGCGAACCATTGCCTTCACCTCCATCGTCATGCTCGAGATGGTGCGGGTCACCATGATCCGTTCCCAGTACAAGCTTCCATTCTTTTCAAACCCGTATCTTATCGGGGCTGTAATTCTTTCCGTGTTGCTCCAGGTCGCGGTCGTCTATGTGCCTGTAATGAACATCGTTTTTAAAACCACGGCACTCAACCTTTACCACTGGGGATATATGGTTGCGGTGATGGCAATAACATTCGTGATAGGGACGGTTCTGACTGTCCCTGAAAAGATCGATATGGGACATGAATAAGGGTGTTTTTAGGTTTGTTCTTTAATACTTCTAAATAGTTAGCGCGGCCCGTTCCCCTTTCTTCAATTAGCGATGTTCGACATCTAAATAGAAGTTATTTTTTGCCATTTTGATTGATAGCTTCCAGTTCCTCCCATCGTTCATATGCTGTGGCAAGAGATTGTTCCAGCTCTTCAATCCTTGCCTTGGCTTGAATAATGAGCGCGCTTTCCTGCCGGTAGAATGAGGGGTCTGCCATGGAATTATAAATTTCCTGCTGTTCAGTTTCCATAGCCTCAATCTTCTGGGGCAGACTCTCCAGTTCGCGTGCCTCCTTGAATGTTATTTTTCTCGGCCCCGCAGGCCTTGGTCTCTTTTTTACCTTCTTTTCAGGCGTCGGTTTTGTCTGTGCTATCTGGACCGGTCGTTGTGTAAGCCAGTCATCATAACCTCCGGCATATTCCTGTACCTTGCCTTCTTTCTCAAAAACAAAGGTGGAAGTAACCACATTATTCAGAAGCGCACGGTCGTGACTGACTAAAAGAACCGTGCCTTTGTAATCAAAAAGAAGTTCCTCCAGGAGCTCCAGGGTCTCGGCGTCCAGGTCATTTGTTGGTTCGTCCAACACCAGGAGATTCGCGGGCTTTGTAAAAAGTTTAGCCAAAAGCAGCCGATTTCGCTCGCCGCCGGAAAGTATTCGGACCGGTGAACGTGCCCGATCCGGGGTGAAGAGAAAATCCTGCAAATAGCCGATGATATGCTTCTGCCTGCCATTAACAGTCACCATGTCATTGCCTTGTCCGACATTATTTATGACCGTATCATTTCCATCAAGCAGGGCTCGATGCTGATCAAAATACGCGGCTTCAAGATTGGTGCCTAGTTTGACTGAGCCTTGTTGAGGTTTAAGATCGCCAAGCAACAGACGAAGCAGGGTGGTTTTGCCGGAACCATTCGGCCCGAGAATGCCTACTCTATCGCCACGCAGAATTGTGGTGGAAAAGTTCCGGATAATTATTTTATCATCATAGCCGAATGTGACCCCTTTTAACTCCGCAACAAGTTTTCCCGGTGGCGCTGCCTCCTGGATGTGCATACGGGTACGGCCGACAATTTCCCGCCGTGCCTTAAACTCTTTACGCATTTGAACAAGCTTTCGAACCCTTCCCTCGTTTCTGGTACGTCTGGCTTTGATCCCCTGTCGTATCCATATCTCCTCTTGGGCAAGTTTTTTGTCGAAACGAGTCTGCTGGGATGCTTCGGCTGCGAGTGTTTCGGCTTTTCGTCTGAGATATGTATCATAATTGCCGGGCCAGCTTGTAAGACAACCCCTGTCGAGATCGAGAATACGGGTCGCGAGTTTTCTGAGAAGCATCCGGTCATGGGTGACAAATAAAAGGGAGATGTTCGTGTTTAACAAAAACTCTTCCAGCCAGGTTATGGCATTGATATCAAGATGGTTGGTAGGCTCATCAAGGAGTAAAAGATCCGGATCGCTCACCAATGCCCGAGCCAGTAAAACTTTTCTTTTCATACCTCCGGAAAGCTCTGAAAAACTTGAATCTACATTCAACTGAAGACGGGATATAACTGTTTCCACACGTTGTTGAGCCTGCCAGCCGCCTGCGGTTTCCAGTTGGTGTTGCACAGTTTCCATTTCTGTTAGCAGATTTTCGCTTCCGCCAGAACTTAAGCGCACCGAAATGTCATGGTATTGCGTAAGAAGTTTCTGTAATTCACCAAGTCCGCTGGCAACAACCTCAAATACCGAACCGTTAAGATCCAAGGGTACATCCTGACTGAGGCGAGCGAGACGGAGTCCCTGCTGTCGAATAATGTTGCCGCTGTCTGGTTTAAGGTTCCCGGCAATCAATTTCATAAGAGAAGATTTGCCTTCGCCGTTGCGGCCAATCAGACAGACCCGTTCCCCTGCTTCAATCTGAAGGTTGACCTGTTGTAGTATGAGCGGCCCGCCAAAACTTAGTGTAATATTATGTAAGCTAATGAGAGACATAAAATGATTATATACTTTTTTGAGTTTTATGGCAACCTTAGGAACGTGGACGAAATAAAATTAAATATTGCAAGGTGCTCTATTTTGTAAAACAATAGGAAAAGTCGCTGGTTTTGGATT
>DAOUXC010000116.1 GCA_030666795.1 Desulfobacteraceae bacterium | reverse complement strand
TTTTATTAAAAAAATGGAGCGACCTGTCGGGTCGTAGCCGCAGGCGAAGCCCGAAGCGACACCCATATTCGATGTTCGATGTTGAGCGTTCGATGTTCGACGTTCATCTTTTTGACATTTGGAATTTCAATCAGTCAATGAAACTCCAGCAAAGCAAATCCCCTCTGGGGATAACCAAAGCCTGGTCCTCTGGGCCAGGATTTTTGCTCCCGAAATGCAGGTCCCTTTAAATGTCTTGAGGAGAGATTATGAGCATAACCAGTGATGTTGCTGAATTTGTGAAAAATGTACACTATAATGATTTACCGTCGCGCGTCGTGCAAGAGACCAAGCGCCTTTTTCTGGATAGCATGGGGTGCGCGTTCGGTGGGATAAAAACGCAAAAGGGAGAGATTGCCATGCAACTGGCGCGATCACTGGGAGGCCCGGCAGAGGCAAGCCTTTTGGGTACGCGTGAAAAGGTATCTGCGGCCTCATCTGCCTTTGCAACCGGGGAATTGTTAAACGCGCTGGATTACGAGGCGCTCCTTTCACCCCCTGACCACGCTACCCCCTATGTGATGGCGGCCCCACTGGCTCTTGGGGAAATGAACAAGGCATCGGGAAGTGAATTAATTGTTGCCCTTGCCGTGGCCCACGAGCTGGCCACACGGATAGGCTCCAGCCTGGTTTTTGGCAACAGGTTTGCTGTTGAGCTTCCCGAAAGGGGTATGGCAATGTCGCTTCCCACACCGGGTTATGGTCTGTGCACCTTTGCCGGGGCTGCGGCTGCCGGAAGACTCGCGGGACTCAACGTGGAGAAAATCGCGCATGCCATGGGCATTGCCGGCTACAGCGCACCTGTGCCCATGCTCATGAAATTTGCCACTACGACACCTGCTTCTATGGCAAAATACCTGTCTGCAGGGATTTTGTCGCAGACCCAGGTTACAGCCGTGCTTCTGGCTGATATGGGATACACCGGGGATACGGAGGTCTTGGATGGCAACTACGGTTTTTGGCGGGCCTTTGGCTGTGATGGATGGAGGCCCGAGTATGTAACAGGGGGTTTGGGTACGAAGTGGCTCTTCCCTGAAAGAATCTTCTATAAGACCTTTCCCTGCTGTGGCGCCATGCAGAATTCCCTTGCCCATGTGCATGCCATTGTCACGGAACATGATCTCAGACCCGGGGATATAGCGGGGATGACGGTAAGGCTTAATGCCCTGGCCGAACTCCCGGCTTGGCGAATGACATCACTGTCCACGCATATTGATGTCCAGTTCAGTGTCCCCTTTGTTCTTTCCCTTGTAACGCACCGCATTGAGCCCGGACCATCCTGGCAGGCCCCTGAGACCATGAAGGATGAGGGGATCATCCAATTTATGGAAAAGGTTACGGTTATTACAGACCTGGATGATGATGTCAGCCACAGGCCCGATGTGGAGATTACCGTGGGAACAGGAACCGCAAGAAAGGTCTACGAAAAAAGGGGCCTTGCTCCGGGGCATGCAACGACTGATACTGATCTCTCTGAGAAATTTAAGGGAAATATCAGTGCGTTCCTAAATGAGGCCGGTATACAAAAAATCGTGGATGTCATTCAAAATCTGGAGCACTGCTCCGATATGGCTCAACTTTTCCCGCTATGGACGGATGGGACTTCTCTGTAAAACCGTGAAAAGGGGAGGGGGCTAACCCACACATTTCCTACCTGTCACAGACAAGGAGGCGTGGTCCTTCGGAAAAAGCCACCCCCATCTTCCCATATGAGACACTTGTCACGATCCCCATTCCAAAGGTCTTGTGGTCAATCACATCGTCCGTCTTAAACGATCCTGACATGCTGTAGGTTACCGGCTCCTTTCCCTTGAACTTTTCAGCCAGTTTCTCAAATGTTTCTGCGAAGTCCTCCTTTTTGGTGACTGTACGCTTCTTTTTTTTAGGGGTCTTTACGGGAGCCTTTTTTTTGTCGGGACGGTATTTGTGCTCACTCCCGCAGATCTTGCACTGCACCCTGTCGACGATTCCTTCCTGGTTGTGGAAAAGAACCACGTGATTCAGATCCAGCTTGCACTTGGTGCACCTTGTAACCAGTTCCTGGGCAACGGGTGTGTGATCTTTATCTTTTATCATAATTTTCCTTTCAGCAAATAGAAGGTGTTTGTATCAGTAAAAGTTAAGACATAAGATCTTGCCTGCAAGCCCTGACTGTTGAAAAAAGAGGGAAAAGGTCCCCCCCCTTCCTACTTAAAACGGAATATCATCATCAGAAGGACCGTCCTTTCCCCACAAATCATCCGGTGGAGCGTCCTTACCCCAGGAATCATCCGGAGTATCACCGGAGGGGGTTGCGCCGCCCTCCAACTGCTCTATAAAAAATTTCAGTACTTTGATGGCTTCTGCCTTGGGTCCTAATTTGATCTTCCAGGGCAGGCTTTTGTCAATGGGTTCCTTGCTGCCGTCTCTTTTTTGAGGAAAAACCCACTCCATATAGACCTTACCGTCCTTACGTTTTGCCGCTACAAGGGAAAACTCGTTCCTGTATTCATCTAATAAGACACCGTCTCCGTATTGACTTGATTTATATTCATAAAAAATCTCATCATCCATATTTTAGCTCCTGTATTCGAAATTAGGTTTCACTGTGATAAGACCAGCCCGCATTTTTAATACTATCCACGCATTGATGTCAAAGGGAATATTTAGAGCATACAGGGTTTTGCAGGAAAACTCTCGCGGCTCAAAATTGATCGGACATCCGACAGTCCTGCCGGGGCAGGACCCTGCCCGGGATTTGACTTGAAGTAATAGAGGTTTGAGTTATGAAAAGTTTTTTGCCGGAAGGAAAAAAGCTCGCCCCGGAATTATTCACTTTCCCGGTAACGATTGAACTTATCAAATTCTATCTTGAGCCAGTCCGGCCAGAATTCCCGGTCAATGGGGTAACTTGCATCCATTGCCTGAAAAGAACCGTCTCCCGCGACTTTTCTGATTCTTTCCTTAACATTATATTTTACCTCATCCACACCGACAAGTTTTGCCACGGCCTTATTGATCTCATCTAAAGACTTATCATAGGGGTTATCATCTTTAAACGCCCTCTGGACAGCGAGTTCATGCAGACACTCGGTGCCATTCTTTGAATGACGGGAAAAACATGGGGCCAAAGGATATCCAGAACTCGATGAACTTTGCACCCGCGTTGTATACCACCCACACAGAACCGCCTTCACTAACGCTTCCCCTTACAATGCTGTCATCCCCCATTGCAACATTTTGATCTCCTAACAAAGAATCAATACCGCCGAACTTCAGACCGACCTCCTGAGATCTTGTCTGGCTTTCACCCTCCTGAAACGTCCTGACCGATTGTGGGAGTTTGATAATGGCAGGGTACAAATGTTTTTTCAGGCCTTCTGCTATGCCCACTGTAACGCCCCAGCCGGATTCCGGGTTGGGGATAACAATATCAGACTGTGAAGTCTTATAATGATCGACCAGTTCCAGACCCAGTTCTCTTCTCAGCTGGAATATCTCCTTTCCCCTGAACAGCGAAGCCACATTGCCGTAATAGACGCCCTGGAATATGTCCGGCATCATGGGTTCCTCTCTCAATCTCTTTGTTTCATTTCCTCCTGACGAGCATATGGTCATCTCCGCGCCGTCATATTCTCTTTCGGTTATCCCATTCAATCTCCTGTGGGAACATGATTCGGAGCTTACAACAAAGGTGCCGTTAATCGTTGCGTAACAGAAAGGTTCAAACGCCTTGGCATCATTTAAGGCAATCAAATAGATCTCTTTGCCGTCATGAATCAAAGCAGTTAAGGCAAAGGTCGCCCTGCCGTGTAATTTATCAATGAGTTTCTCACCGGCTTCAAATTTAATGCCTTCCTGGGTAATGTACTTATGCAGCAAAGCGCCGACTATTTCGGTCTTATTATCGGTTTGGAGGTTATAATCCGGTTCAAGCTCGGCCCTCAAATCGTCCTCTTTGATAAGATAACCGTCCATGGTTAGAACAACTTTGATGTTGGAACCGGTTTTCGGATAGATTTCTATTGGCTCGGTATTTATTTTTTCGGCAACCCGTCTTTTTGTATAACCTATATTTCCGATAGCGGCAACCGGTTCCAAATCCTTAAAGGTCCTGATTATATTATGGTCGATTACTCCGGCAATCCTGCCCAGGCCTTTATGCACATAGATTCCCTTTTGATTGCCGATGGCCAAACCGGTACTCGCCTTTCCCCTGTGCTGACATGCCCCTGTTGCCAGAAAGGCCTTTCCCATCAGTTCTTTGTCATCCAGACCGTAAAGACCGACAATTCCGTCCATGTTAATCTTCCCCTTGAAAAAATCGTTAATCGATTTTATTAACTTGTGTCCATCCGGAAATGAATGGAAGGCGCTATATAGTTTCCAATTCAGAAATGAGGAATTTTTCGCAAGGTCAAGGAAATCAAGGAATTATGCGTCCCGCCTTAGAAGGCGGG
Organism: Desulfobacteraceae bacterium; assembly: GCA_030666795.1. GTDB lineage: Bacteria > Desulfobacterota > DSM-4660 > Desulfatiglandales > Desulfatiglandaceae > JAIOSR01. Next base: position 5,036 of record DAOUXC010000116.1, on the reverse strand, counting down.
AACAATTAATTCCGCAGATTGACGCCGAGATCGCGGAAAAGGGCCATTTCTGGATGGAAACTAACTTATATCCTTGTGATAACTCTGTAGCGACTTGACGGTCCCATGGCCTTTCCGGTTCCTCTCAACGCCCCGTGCTGCGGCCAAGGCGGCCGCCAATGTTGTAATGTAGGGCACCTTATACTTTATGGCCGACTTCCGGATATAAGAATCGTCATGTTTGCTCAACTTGCCGCTGGGTGTGTTTATGACCAATTGAATCTCATTATTTTTAATACCGTCAACGATGTTTGGCCTTCCCTCATACATCTTCAAAATGGGTTCCGATTCTATGCCGTGACCGGCTAAGAATTTGTGGGTGCCATTGGTCGCTTTTATATTAAAGCCCAGCTTATCAAATTGACGGGCCACCTCTAAGACGGCAGGTCGGTCAGCTTCGGATACCGTAAGAAGCACGGTCCCCTCAGACGGGAGCACTTGCTGGGCTGCCTCCTGGGATTTATAAAAGGCAAGGCCAAACGAATCGGCCATGCCTAAGACTTCTCCCGTGGATCTCATTTCAGGGCCTAAGATCGGGTCCACCTCCGGGAACATATTAAAGGGAAAAACAGACTCCTTAACCCCGAAGTGGGGAATCGTTTTCGGTTTGATGCCAATATCCGAGAGCTTTTTACCTAACATGAGCTGCGTGGCAATACGCGCCATGGAGATGTTGCAGACCTTTGACACAAGCGGTACGGTGCGTGATGCCCTGGGGTTGGCCTCAAGAATATAAACCGTATCATTTGCAATTGCATACTGGATGTTCATCAACCCGACCACGTTCAACTCAACGGCTATTTTTCTGGTGTATTTATAAATGGTATCCAGGTGTTTGGCAGGTATACTGATGGGAGGTATCACACAGGCCGAATCCCCGGAATGGATCCCGGCCAGCTCGATATGTTCCATGACGGCAGGCACAAAGGCGTCCGTGCCGTCTGAAATGGCGTCCGCTTCCGCCTCAATGGCATTTTCCAGGAATTTGTCGATGAGGATCGGTCTTTCCGGAGAAACATCCACTGCCGCAGCCACGTAATGCCGAAGCATTTCCTCGTCATGGATAACCTCCATGGCCCTTCCCCCCAAAACATAGGAGGGCCTGACCATCAGGGGATAACCTATTCTTTCAGCCACCTTGAGGGCCTCTTTAAGAGTGCTCGCCATTCCCGATTCGGGTTCGGGTATACCTAATTTGCTCATCTTCTTGCGGAAGCGGTCACGGTCCTCGGCCAAGTCAATAGCGTCGGGCGAAGTCCCGATGATTTTAACACCGGCCTTGGCCAGTTCATCCGCGATATTAAGTGGAGTCTGGCCACCGAATTGCACTATGACGCCTTCGGGTTTTTCCTTCTCGTAGATGCTCAGGACATCCTCAACCGTGAGTGGCTCAAAGTAGAGCTTGTCCGATGTGTCATAATCGGTGGAAACCGTTTCGGGATTGCAGTTGACCATGATGGACTCAAGGCCTTCATCCCGTATGGCAAAGGCCGCATGAACACAGCAATAGTCGAATTCAATACCCTGTCCGATCCTGTTCGGCCCGCCGCCCAATACCATGATTTTGCGTCTTTCGCTGGACTCCATCTTGTCAGGGGCATTGTAGGTGGAAAAGTAATAGGCCGCGTCTTCCACTCCGCTCACGGGAACGGGTTCCCACCCTTCCACAACGCCCAGGACAGTGCGTTTTTCCCTGACATCTTTTTCGGGTATCTGCAGAAGACCCGAGAGGTACCGGTCTGAAAATCCGTCTTTTTTGGCCTGAGTAAGCAGTGCGTCGGGAATGTCTTTTCCCCTGTATTTAAGGATTTCCTCCTCTAAATCCACTAACTCTTTCATCTGCTCGATAAACCATTGTTTGATATGGGTCTTTTCATGGAGGGTTTCCACGCCGGCCCCTTTTCTGAGGGCCTCATACATTATAAACTGGCGTTCGCTTGTGGGCTCGGCCAAAAGATCCAAAAGATCATCCAGGGTCTTTTCATGGAAATCCTTGGCAAATCCCAGGCCGTACCTGCCTGTCTCCAGGGACCGGATAGCCTTCTGGCATGCCTCTTTGTAATTCTTGCCTATACTCATGACCTCACCAACAGCCCGCATCTGGGTGCCCAATTTATCCTCGGCACCCTCGAACTTTTCAAAAGCCCAACGGGCAAATTTGACGACCACGTAATCCCCGGATGGAGTGTATTTGTCCAATGTACCGTCTCTCCAGTAAGGGATTTCATCCATTGTCAGACCGCCTGCCAACATTGATGAAATGAGGGCGATGGGAAAACCCGTGGCCTTGGAGGCTAAAGCGGATGATCTTGACGTCCTCGGGTTGATTTCTATCACAACCACCCTGCCGGTCTTAGGATCATGGGCGAATTGTATATTGGTGCCTCCTATGACCTTTATTGCCTCTACAATGTCGTAGGAATATTTTTGAAGCCTGGCTTGAAGCTCGGGGGCAATGGTGAGCATGGGGGCAGTGCAGTAGGAATCGCCCGTGTGAACACCCATGGAATCCACATTCTCTATAAAACAGACCGTGATCATCTGGTTTTTTGCATCGCGCACCACCTCTAATTCCAGTTCTTCCCACCCTAAAACCGATTCCTCCACCAGGATCTGGTTCACGAGGCTCGCAGACAGACCTCGGCTGGCAATGATTCTTAATTCCTCCACATTGTAAACCAGGCCGCCGCCCGTTCCTCCCATGGTATAGGCAGGCCTTATTACCACGGGGTAACCTAATGTATCGGCGATCTTTTCAGCCTCTTCAACACTGAAGGCCGGATCGCTCTTAGGCATTTCAATACCCAGGTGGTCCATGGTTTCTTTAAAGGCAATCCGGTCTTCGCCGCGCTTGATCGCGTCGACTTCAACCCCGATTATCTTGACGCCGTATTTATCGAGCACGCCTGTGCGGGCCAATTCCGAGGAAAGATTCAGGCCGGACTGGCCCCCGAGATTGGGTAGCAGGGCATCAGGTCGCTCCTTTTCAATAATTTCCGTCATGACCCCCAAATTGAGTGGCTCTATATAGGTGGCTTCAGCCATGCCCGGGTCGGTCATAATGGTAGCGGGGTTGGAATTGGCTAAGACGATCTCGTAACCCAACTTTCTAAGGGCCTTGCACGCCTGTGTCCCAGAATAATCGAATTCACAGGCCTGACCAATGACAATCGGCCCTGAACTGATAATCATAACTTTCTTGATGTCGTCACGTTTAGGCATGGAATAAAATCTCCTTTCAAGCTTGATGAACTCCTAAAAAGTCGTACTTAATGAATCTGCCATTTAGACCGCAGGGAGAAATCTTATATTTTCAATTGGTTACACGTTAAAGATTTCCGCGGAGTTTATCCCGTCCACGGGGCGGGGCTCGAAATGACAAGTGAGAGCGACTTTATACGAGGTTATGAAGCTTGGCTAATATAAATTGAAATGTCTAAAGTCTGACTTAATTATAGCTTTGGCGAATATAGGAAACTGACGGTTTCAAGTCAAGGTGGAATGAGGAATAGGAGGATGGATATTCTCATTAATCTGATTCATTCCCAGCCCTGATGTCTGCCTGTTAACTACAGGGTATAAAACTTCGACCGGTAAGGCCGGCATCCTGTTTGTGTCTCAAAGTCCCGATGTAACAGTGGGCTTAGTGACGACACGGGACGCAGAAACACACAGATGCTCATTATGCATATCAAATATGCTGTCGTCTGTGCGGGTCTGCGTCCCATTCAGCCGGAATACCGTTCAATCCAGGACATGGATATTCTTCTTCTTACAAATCTCCTTGAGAACCTTCGGCCACACCGTGACGCTGACCTCTCCAAGGTGTGCTTTTTTTAGTATAAGCATGAAGGTACGGGACTGTCCTATGCCACCACCGATGCTGAGCGGTATCCGGTTGTTTATTATTGCCTGGTGGTATGGGAACTTGAGAAAATCAAGCTGTCCGGTAATCTCTAATTGTTGTTTGAGTGTTTCGGCGTTGACACGGATACCCATGGACGTAAGCTCGTGACGGCGCTCTGTCACCGGGTTCCACACAAGAATATCACCATTAAGACCATGCATGGGCCTGCCGTCTTTGGACTGTGTCTCTACAACCCAGTCGTCGTAGTCCGGGGCCCTTAATTCGTGCGGGTAGCCGTCCTTAAGGGTCCATCCGATTCCGTAGATGAAGACCGCCTTATACTTTTTAACGATCTCCGTCTCGCGCTGCTTGCGCGGCAGGTCGGGATACATGTCAAGGATGTCCTCGGCATGCAGGAATGTAAGCTTTTCGGGCAGGTCAGGGTACCTGTCCTTTAGCTGTGGGAAAATCTTCTGCACATGCATTTCTGAGCCCTTGAGGACCTTCCACAGTTTTTCCACCACTTGCGTCAGATACTCCAGTTTGCGCTGCTCATCCGTTATTACAAGCTCCCAGTCCCACTGGTCCACGTACGCGCTGTGATCGTGATCAAGGAAATAGTCCTTGCGCACCGCGTGCATATCTGTATAAAGGCCTTCACCCACTTCCATACCGAACTGCTTCAGGGCCATGCGTTTCCACTTTGTCGCGGCCTGCACGACCTGGGCATCGATCGGGTTCTTGTCATAATCATTTGAGATGTGGAACTGGACCGGGGTGCGTGAGCCGTCCCGGTCCAGATAGTCGTTCACCCCGCTCTCAACATCCACTATCAGGGGGACCGTGACCCTTATCAGGTTGAGTTCCTTGCACAGGTTCTCCTCGATGTAATTTTTAAGCGCAGTTACAGCTTCCTGTGTTTCCCTTGGGTCCAAAAGGGAATTATAGTCCCCGGGCAGGATTTTCTCTAACTCGGCATAGTCTCCGATGCCGGGCCCGGCCAAGTCCGCCTTCTTGTCTGTCATTATATTCAATCCTCCTTACACCAGGCCCTGATCCAGCATGGCATTAACCACTTTCACGAAACCCGCGATGTTGGCCCCTGCCATATAGTTACCGGGTTGGCCATATTCCTCTGCCGCGTCTAAAC
>DAOUXC010000119.1 GCA_030666795.1 Desulfobacteraceae bacterium | reverse complement strand
CCTGATCCAATGCCAGTGATGCCGTAATCAGAGAACCGCTATTTCTGGTTGCCTCCACAACGCAAACCCCCCTGCTCAACCCGCTTATAATGCGATTTCGTATTGGAAAATTTTTGGGTTCGGGAGGGCTGCCAATGGGAAACTCCGAGATAACAGCCCCACTCTCAATTACCTGATCAAACAGTTTTTCATTTCCCGGAGGGTAAACCCTGTCAATTCCCGTTCCAATGACCGCCACGGTAAAACCCTTACCCATCAGGCAGCCCCTGTGAGCAGCGGAGTCGATTCCCTTTGCCAGGCCGCTGACCACCCCTACCCCGCGTCTTGCAAGCCCCATCCCGATTATCTCCGCGGCCTTGAGTCCGTAATGCGTCGGAAGCCTGGATCCCACAACGGCAATGAATGACTGATTTTGGGGAATATTTTTTCCTCTGACATATAATAACATCGGGGGTTGATGAATTTCTTTTAAAAAACTCGGGTACAAGGGGTCCACATAGGTAACGATCCGGGCGTCACATCTTTCCACCTTCTCCAATTCCGCTTCAGGATCTTCGCTGAATTCCCTGTTGACAATTTTACGGGCCACCTCTTTGCGAACACCCACCACCTTAACCAGTTCACGAAGATCCGCCTCAAACACCGCTTCCGGATTGACGAATCTTTCCAGCAGGTTCTTAAAGCCAACATTGCCCAACCCGGGAATCAGATAGAGGGCCAGCCAAGGGCATCTTTCATCCGGCCATGTTTTCATTGAAAGGCAAAATGCAAATATTCATGCTTAGGTATTATTAGTTTTCGACCTGTGCACAGATCCACCCAACTTATTATGGATGGCATTTAATAGCTTGCATTTGAATAGGCTCCCCGTAAAAATTTCCCCTCAATCCGCCAAAGGCGGATAAATCCCCTCTTTAGAAAAGAGGGGCTCAGGGGAGGGGCGGATTTTTGCAAAGATGGCGGGAATATAAAACAGAGTGGTGTAATTAAGTCAAGTTATAAAATCGCTTTTGCGATTTTATTATCACTCAACAGTACATTCAGGCAATATTGAAAGAACGCTTTGAGCCTTTGTCCAATCAAGATTTCTCACAAAGGTGCCCACGGGAAATTCTTTTTTGGCGGCCACAACCACACCGGTCGCAGTATCTTGCCTGGATGCCAGTATTAATAAATAACCCATCACCATTTCAGAAAATGAGGGCCTGCCCGCGGCATCAACTCTCGTTTTCTTCACGATCTCAAAAACATTTCCCCTTCGAATTCCGTTGTTAAAGCCTTGCGCCAAATAGACTACCGACCATTGACCAATCACATCATGCAAATCCTTCACCGCAACGATTTTCGTGGTCAATTCGTGACTTACCGGCAGTGGTCTGACACAGGAAGAGATCGGTTCATAGGCCAGAACAGGATTACCGATATGGATTTCCTTGTAGCTTTTGATTATTTCAGCCTCGAACAAATCTTTTTTTGCCCGGGCCTTTAACCATCCCTTGATCTCTTTTAATTTATCCTCACTCACCTGTTCCCTGATAATGAGTTTTCCTAAAAATGTGACAACAAAACCAAGTTTCTTACCGGTAAGTGAATCCTTGAGCGGCTGCCGGGATTTTCTGCAGACGGTGAAAGAATCGCCCGGGTTGACCTGTCTGTCCTTATCGAAGGCCACGTATACTATATCACCCTTGGACAAAACGACTTTTTCGTCTCTTGCTGAGGCAATATACCCCCAGGACATCATCCTTTTTTTGGAAAAAAATCCAATGGTCTCAACATTGGTCAGTCCTGAAACGTTTATGCCCATTGTTTTCTGAGATTCGTCGACTGGTGGTTCCGGCTTGGTCGCCGTGGTCTCGGCAGCCGGAACCTCTTTGGCGGGTTCCTTTTCCAACAGGGTAACGACATCTCCCGGCTTGAGAAGATGCGGGTTGGTAATGAAGGTGTTCATCTCCCACAATTTTGGCCACAGGTCCGGGTCCCAATAATATTTTTCGCAAATACTCCACAGGGTATCACCCTTCTGCACGGTGTGGGTGAGGGGCTGTGCCCAGGTTGTCACGCTAATGCTCGAACCAACGAAGAACACTGCAATCGCTATCAATAAAACAGCCAAACGGTATCTATTTTTCACTGCTTTGTCCTCGCATTAAAGGTTTTCGTTAAAGCTCAAGTTTTTTCGTAAGTTATGTCCATTCATCGGTAATTGTCAAGTCCTTTTTGGTGGTCCCGGTTTGAGATTTCTGTGACGACCTTCAATCTTTTCAATATTAAAACACTTTACAAAATCACATTTTTATTGGATTATCCCCCGTCTAAAGGTATTTTGCTTCGCTCATCCCGTCTATTGGCGGGAGAATGTTGGAATACTGGAATGATGGGTCTGGAGGAGTTTTTTGACATTCCACATAGTTTATTTCCGCTGTTACGCCCATCATTCCCTTATTCCAGGTGTGAGAAAAAATAATCAGGCATCGACAAAGGACCTAAATTTTAATAAATTGTAGAAATTTCAACAATTTAAATCCAGGTTTTATAATGCCCATTTACGAATACGAACCATTAAACCCGAAAAAAAGCTGCCCGGAATGTATTAACCGGTTTGAAATCATTCAGGGAATTGATGAAGAACCCCTTTCCCGCTGCCCGAAATGCGGCCAAAAGGTCAGAAAAATCATATCCTGGTGCAGGGCCGCCGTTATTGAAACTTCTGATGAGCATCTCAGAGTGGAAAAAAAGATCACCGAATATGAGCAACAGGGCATGTGGAGTCATGCAGCCGAATTAGCGGACAAACATTCGGAAAAGGTAAAAGACAAGGGTATAAAAACGAGGGCACTTGATAATTATAAAAAGGCAGGATATGATGCCGATTCCTTGGAAAAACATTCAAAAACGAACGATATTTGAAGGAGGGCTGGTTTTATGAGATTGAAACGGGATAATTTATCTTTTCCTAAACCTTTGGTGTTCATTGCGCTGATCTGGCTGATAATCTGTTTTGGTTCTACCGCATCCGGCGGGGAAAAAAAGAAAGACCTGCCGGCCCGGGGCATTTCGGTGGCCCTTGAGTATACGGGAGTGGTGGTTTCCGAGGGCGAAGACGTCACCATTGATGTAAAAGTAACGAACCGGGGAAGACAGGATGAAAACATTGATCTCACGGTCACATCGATTCCCAAGGGATGGAATGCCTGGATAAAGACCTACAACTTCGGGGTGACCGGAGTTCATTTGGCAAGTGATAAATCCAGGAGCCTGACTCTCCGGGCTGAACAGCAAAAAGGAGTCGGACCCGGGAAATATACGTTCGGAATAAAAGCACAGACTGCTGATTCCAAGTTCACATCATCAAGTCACATGGTAATCACGGTCAAAGGGAAAAAAGAGGAAAAAAAGAAAAAAGGGATCAACATCATTACATCTTATCCCGTACTCAGAGGGCCGACGGGTGGCAAGTTTGGTTTTTCCTTAGAGGTTGAAAACAAATTAGACAAGGACGGTATCTTTAACCTCATAGCCCAGGGCCCGGAAAACTGGGACATTAATTTCAAGCCGGCATATGAAGAAAAATTCATCTCCAGCCTGAGATTAAAAGCGGGCCAAAGTCAGACCGTGGCAGTCGAGGTAAAACCTTACCCTTGGGAAAAACCGGGACAGTATCCAATCCTGGTAAGGGTTAGTTCCCCGCAGGCCAAAGGAGAATCTGCCTTGAGTGTCATCCTGACCGGCACCTACAAACTGGATGCGGGAACGGCAAACGGCCTTTTGTCATTGGACGCCCTGAAGGGAAAACCTGCCAGCCTCTCGTTCTACATCAAGAACAGCGGCTCTGCCGTACTTAACAATATGCAATTTCTTTCCTTTAAGCCGGAAAACTGGAAAGTGGAATTCAGCCCTGAAAACCTCGACACCTTAGCCCCGGGAGAAATGAAACAAGTCGAGGTCTCCATCACACCCACTGAAGAGGCCCTTGTAGGAGATTATTCCGTGGGCATCACCGCAAAAACGGGCAAGATGTCCAAGACCCTCGAATTCAGGGTCACTGTCAATGCCTCCACTGCCTGGGGCTGGATAGGCATCGGCATTATTGTCCTCGTGGTAGCCGGGCTTGTGTCCCTGTTCATCCGGTTAGGAAGGCGCTAAAATGGAAAACCGTACAATTATTCAGACCACAAACCTGACCAGGAGATATAATCACCTTCCGGCAGTGGACAACCTCAATTTTGAGGTAAAGGAGGGAGAAATCTTCGGGTTCCTGGGTCCCAACGGCGCCGGGAAAACCACCACACTGCTCATGCTTCTGGGTCTGAGTCGGCCTTCGGAAGGATCCTCCAGGGTCTGCGGGCTGGACCCTTTGAGAAAGGCTAAAGAAGTTAAGCGTCTCGTGGGTTATCTTCCTGAAAACATTGGTTTTTACGGGGATTTGGATGCGGTTCAAAACCTGGAATATGTGGCTGATCTTAACGGTTTGGGACGTGGTATAACATCAAAAAAAATCGAAGAATTATTGGAACTGGTCGGGCTCAAACAGGATGCGCATAAAAAAGTGGCCGCGTTCTCCCGGGGGATGAAACAACGCTTAGGATTTGCAGAACTCCTCATCAAAGATCCCGAGGTCCTATTCCTTGACGAGCCCACCCTCGGCCTGGACCCCGACGGTGCTATCCGAATCATAAACCTTATCGGATCGTTAAACCGGGACAGAAAAATCACGGTGCTCATATCATCCCACAATCTTTACCAGGTGCAAAAGATATCCCATCGAGTTGGAATTATGATAAAGGGAAAGATGGTGGCCGAAGGTTCCGTTGAATCCTTGGCAGAGGAAAAATTCGGAGTTAATGAAAAAGAATATTCCTTGGAAGAAGTCTATATGAAATACTTCCAGGAGGTGTAAATATGCAGGGTATTTTCGCTGTTTTCAGAAAGGAATTTCGCGATCACTTCAGCAGCAACAGGTTTGTGATCCTCTTTGCCCTGATTGCCATGGTCAGTGTTATAACCTGCTACATGGCGGGGATCCACCTGAAAGAAAATCTGGAAGGGCTCGCCACTACCAAATTCCCTTTTCTCATGCTTTTCAGCACACCCGGGGCCCTGTTTTCAATGGTCCAGTTCGTGGCCTTTTTCGGTCCTCTTATCGGCCTGGTCCTGGGTTTTGATTCTATCAACCGTGAAAGGGCACACGGGACCCTGATTAAGCTTATATCCCAGCCCATTTACCGGGACGCGGTTATCAACGGGAAATTCCTGGCAGGTGTAGCCACGATAAGCATTATGTTGCTTTCAACTGTCCTGGTCATCTCCGGTCTCGGGATGGCGTTTGTGGGACTCGTTCCCGGAGTTGAAGAGGTATGGCGCCTGTTTATTTACCTGATCATCAGCGTCTTTTACATCTCCTTCTGGCTCGGGGTTTCTATCCTGTTTTCCATCCTTTTCAGGAGTATTGCCACATCCGCACTCGCATCGGCCGCGCTCTGGATTTTCCTGTCCTTTTTTATATCACTCGGGGCTGACGTGGTTGCCAATACGGTGGCGCCTGTGGACAGGCAAAAGGAGACAAAACCGGAAATAGTGCTCAAAAATGCCCGGGTCAAGGAAATGGTTTCGCTTTCTTCCCCCATGGTACTCTATTCCGAGGCCACTGCTATAATTATTGATCCCATGAGGAAGACTACGAGTTCACTGGTCCTTATGAGTCCCATGGAGAAGCTCTTAGCGTCCCGTTTTCAGAATCCCCTCCCATTGGCTCAGAGCATTATTGTTGTGTTTCCGCATATGACTGCCCTTATTGCCATAACCCTGATCTGCTTTGCGATTTCATACATGGTATTTATGGTTCAGGAGATAAGGACGTAATAGCTCAATAAGTAGAGGCGTTAGTTCATAATGGCGGGGTGTGCTTGCCGTTCTTCTGGTGGGGCCTTGTGGCGGAACGGAGGTCATTATCTTAGAGGTGTCCGGATAAATCCGAGTTCCCCCAAATATTGAGCTTATACATCAGGAGATGATCTGGATAAATTTTGTAAATCTCCCGTCCAGATCGCCCGCGGACACCCATTGATACTCCTCGCCGAATTCCTCCCACATAAGGGATAAGGTCTCTTTAAGGATTTCCGCGTCTTCAGCCTCAAGAGAGGAATCCAAGGCCATAAAATAACGGACAAATTCTTGTTTAAATTCGGAAATCCGGTATGGAGAAACTTCCTTCCCGGCCCTGATGCGGCCAAAGAATTCTCTGGCCTGCGTCAGGGAAATGCCCGAAAAACATGGCTCTAATTTTAACAGTTGCCGGGCCCAGAGATTAAAAAGGAGTTGCCGAAAGGTCAACCCGGGACTCTGAATCACCCCCTCATCCAATGGATAAAGACCGGTCAATCTACCAAGCAACCTGTCTAAAACCCTCAAGCGGTTTATGAGTCTGCCGCATGCATCCAACTCATCGAGTTCTTCAAAGTTCTTATATCCCCCTCCCTCTTTTAGACCCGCATAAAACCGGGGCTTGTCTTCTAAAAGACCGGTCAGGGTTCCACCCCAGTCTTCGCCCCAAAACCCAAACTCCAGGTCGTGGACATAAAACCAGCTTTTCTTTAACCATGCCTCCGTTTTCCACTTAAGTTTCAGGGCCAGGCCGAACCCCACACGAAAAACAGACATCAGGGAATTGTCTCTCAGAAGCCTTTCGGCCGAAGCAGGATCTTCACCGCATAGTTTTTCAAGGGTGAGGTTCAAATATCCTGCGGCTTTTCTGCATGTCTTGATCAGTACTTCAAGATCGTCGGCCATAAGTCCGTCCGCTGAGAAGATATGGTTACAAAGACCGGCGAATTCAAGGCGAATACGGTCCAACAAAATACTGTCGGTAATCATTGAGAAGGCTTCCGTCAACAGGTTCGGGCCCCCGGCGTGGTACAGGGGCGAGACGGGGACAAGAGAACGCCCTATTTCATCGGTAAAGATATGAGCATTCTCCCCTGGTTCCTCGGCGCTAATCGTTCCGGCATCCAGAGGAGCATAAATTGAAACAGCTTCATCAAAAGGAAGAAAGCCATGTTCGGCCAGACGAATATTTCGCATACGGTACATGTCTTCTTCGATTTCTGCCGGGAGGACACCGGAAAGCCCCAAAAGTACGGCCTGGTAAAGCTCAAGGTCATACTCGGCCATGGCGCGCAGGATATCTTCAATTGTTTCTCTGTGTCTTTTGTCAAGGACCCTGAAATAAAAAACTCCGTCAAAGGCAATAAAATCTTCATCCGGTTTAAAAACCTCTTCCTCTTCCTTTATCACTACCTGGATGCTTTTAAAAAAATAAAAATAGGCAAAGGCCTGGCCTTCTCCAAACAGCCACCTGGCAAGTTTATCAGGCTCCGCCTGTTTAAGTCTTTCAAGCCATTGGAAGGCCTGGTCCTGATTAAGGCGGTCTTTTCTCCACAGTTCCATGTCCAGAAGGTACTGCCACTGATCTTGAGATGCCATTTCAAGCAAGGTGAGACAATCGTTATCACCAACCCTTTTTACGAGCCAAAAAAAATCTTCCTGGGGCAGGCCGTGAATCAACTCCCGTGGGTTATCTTCTCTCAAAATTCGATCCAAGACCGTTTGGCCGGAAAGCGGGTATACTTCTTTCAGGATATCCAATGCACGGATAGTAGGAGATTTTTGCTCTTTTGAATCCAAGACTTTTTCATTTTTTTGTGTTTTCAAGGCCTTTGTCCTTTTGAAAAATTTAAATCCCGGGCAAACCATGTCCGTATAAATTCAAGTTCCCTGAAATATTTAGCAGATACATGAAAATTTGACAACCTCGTAAAAAATCGCTCCGTGCCTTTTTAATCGGCAGGGGAGGACTTCCCCTCCCCCGCCATTTGAAATGGATTCAATTGGTTCCACCCCTACCCTCCCACTATACGGAATTGATGGGCTGCTCACGACTCCATCAAGTTTATATGTTAGTGAAAAAAATCCATATTTGACTTCCTTATAGATCTAACTATATAATAGTACAAATAGAACAGAGGTATACTCAAGATTTTCGGAGGTATTATGATTGACTTCTTGGTAAAGGGCGGCATTTTCATGTACCCGATTATTTTGTGCTCCATTGTGGCGTTAGCTGTTTTTTTTGAACGCCTGTGGGTCTTGAGGCGCAAGCATATTCTTCCCGAAGAATTCATCCGCAATGTGAAAGAAATGCTGCAAAAACAGAAAATCGCAGAAGCGGTTTTTCTGTGCCAGAGTGATACGTCGTCCATTGCCAAAATCTTTTTGGCGGGTTTGAAAAGCACGCAACGGGGCATGTGGCTTGTAAAAGAAGCAATCGAGGAAAGAGGCGCACGCGAGGCAACGATTCTTGAGAAAAACGTGGCCATACTCTCAACAATTTCCAATTTGACACCCCTTCTGGGACTGCTTGGTACGGTTTCCGGAATGATCAAGACCTTTAATGCCATATCGATCCACGGTATTGGCAACCCGGGTCCCTTAGCCGGTGGAATTGCCGAGGCACTGATTACAACGGCCACCGGACTTTGTGTTGCGATACCTACCCTGGTATGCTATCGGTTCTTGAAGGATAAGGCAGGCGCCCTAATTTTTGAAATGGAAGAAAACTCAATCAGGTTAGTAGATCTCATGGAAAGCTACAGCCAGGCTGAGAAATGATCCGAACAGGCCGGAGAAAAGGCTTCAGTAACCGTGAAACTCTGAACCCCTAAAGGTTTTGCCTAGGTTAAGCGGTTCAAAGTTCACGGTTCACGGCTAAAGAGCCCTAACTGTCTTATACCAAAAGAATAATACCTCGGTGGAGACGACACGGATGTTTTATCCAATGGGTGAAAAGATTAATCTTGGTGTTGTGCTGCAAAGTGATGGATTTCGATGGATTATAACCTTTGAACCTTGAACCCTGAACCGCTCACTTTAGGTTTTGATAAGCCATGCGATTTCGAAAACCAAAAGAGGAAGAGCCCACGCTGGGGATTGCGCCCCTGATTGATGTCGTCTTTTTGCTCTTGATCTTTTTTATGGTAACTTCCCATTTTAACGTTGCTTCAGGGATTCCTATCAGGCTGCCCAAAGTGACCCAAAAGGCATACGACAGTGGCGACCAAAAAATCATGATAGTGATTGACAGAGAGGGCCGCACCTATCTCGAGGATAAAAAGATTGATCTTAAGGACATCGGTCCGAGACTGCAAAACATCGTTGAGAAAAATGGGCTTATTCACCTGCTTTTGCAGGCAGACAAAGACGTAAAACACGGCATGGTGGTTCACGTAATGGACCTCGCCAAAAGGGCGGGCGTATCTTCCATTATTATTGCGGCCCAGTGGGAGCCCAAAAAGGTGTACTGAACTGGCATCTAAAAAGAGAAAAATCTGGAAAATCCCATTGATTCTCCTCTGCTTCTTAGCACCCGTCATGGCCTGGCTGGGGTTCGGTGAGCAGGGTCTTATACATTTATACCGCACTGAGAT